>CAZZFH010000264.1:0-3913 GCA_964653295.1 uncultured Candidatus Bathyarchaeia archaeon
GGGCACAACTAACTCGATCTTCAACTACATCTTCACAAACGCAATGACGCCTCTAGGTGGAACAATGTACAGTATTATCGCCTTCTTCATCACCTCAGCTGCCTTCAGAGCCTTTAGGGCTAAGAACATAGAGTCAAGCATCGTGCTTGTTGCAGGTACTATAATGGTCATGGGTAATGCTCCATTGTTCACCAACGCTGTACCTGCGCTAGCAAGTATGAGCTTGTGGATCCGTGAGGTACCCAACATGGCGACCATGAGGGGAGTCATGATAGGCGCAGCCTTGGGAGCCATAGCCTTAGCAATGAGGACACTGATGGGTATCGAACGTGGATACCTTAGAGGAGGAAGTGAAGAGTAAGATGTCTTTAATGAAAAAAATTCAGAACCTAGACGTCAGGATAATCTATCTATTAGCTTGGTTATTCGTGCTCTTTCCGCTGATCAACCCTCTTGGGCTTCCTATTCCCATTAGTAACGACGCAAGAACGTGGTACAACTACGTCGAAACCGAGGTTAACGATGGAGACACAGTCATCTTCTCGCTAATGTACGGGACCTCAGGCATGCCTGAACTATTCCCAATGTCAGTAGCCACCATGAAACACATCCTAGAAAAAGATGTGACAATAGTAGTGGTAACCTTCTGGACTGAAGGCCCATTGGTCTTCAACACCCTACTCGGGCAAGTTGACCCAACTGACTATGGCAAGGTCTATGGTGAGGATTGGATCAACTTGGGATATATCCCGGGTAGCGAGACTGCTATGGGTAGTTTGGCTACAAGCTTCCAGAATACAGTCGCGAACGACTACGTTGAAGGAAGACCTCTAAGCTCGTTCTCGATTATGGACGACATCAAGGAAGCTACAGACATAGACCTTATCATTAGCTTTGAGACCGGTACACCGGGAACCTCCGAGTGGCTCAGACAATGGAACACTCCCTATGGAGTGCCCCAGATCACGGGGTGCATCGGTGTGTCTGTTCCAGGCATGATCCCGTATGTTAACTCAGGTCAGTTGTCGGCGCTTATGCCGGGTCTGACTGTCAGTGCAGAGTACGAGGTACTGCTAAACAAGCCTGGTCTTGCTGTGGCTGGTGTTGACGCGGTTTCCACATCACACTTGCTGGTTGTGCTGCTTGTAATAGTTGGTAACATCGCCTACTTCATGACAAAGGAGGATGAGAAGTAATGGTTGACCTATTTTCCATCTGGTTACCCGTCTTCTTCACGCTAGGTATCTACAGTATACTCTACCGTGAGAACCCTTGGTTCCGTATAGCAGAGTCAATTTACTTGGGTACAGCTGTAGGCTACGCTGTATCTCAGGATCTGCTCTATATCCGAAACCAGTGGAGCGGACAGTGGAGTGCAAACGCGGGAATGATGGTGCTTTTCGCCATTGTAATGATCGTTGGCTTATTGTGGTACGCGAGGTTCAACAAGAGTACTTTCTACCTCTACAGGTGGCCTCTGGCTATCATCGTAGGCACAGGTCTCGGTATGGCGTTGAAGACGGTAATCTTTACCCAGTTCTTGGACCAGATCATCGCTCAAGCGAACACACCGTTCTTCGTCGCAGGCGACATGCTAGGGACCATAAACAACATACTGATCCAGATAATGGTTCCAAGCGTACTCCTCTACTTCTGGTTCACAGGCACAATCCGTGAATCAGCACCAATGAAGATAGTAGAAAAGATCGCACGATACACTATGATGGCAGGCTTCGGTTCAGCATACGGCTACACTATACTAACAAGGTACAGTCTCTTCATCGGAAGAGCTCAGTTCCTACTAGGTATCCCGCCGAACCCACCGGAAGCAAAGCTAGCCTTCATAGTCATCGCCTTTGTCATGCTCGCAAGCATGATCGGATACGATATGTTCATGAAGAAGAAGACCCCCAAAGAATAATCTTCCCCAATTTTTTTATTTTTATATGATTTGAAAAAATCTTTATAGAAAAACGATTAAAAGATGATGAAAATGATCGCAGTAATCGGAAAAAAAGTCAACACGATCACAGACGGGATTATCAAAGACGGAGTAATACTCATCGACAAAGGCAAGATCAAAAAGATCGGCCCAGATGTAAAAATCCCAGAAGGAGTAAAACCAATCAAAGCCAAATACGTGATGCCGGGCCTAGTTGAGGCCCACTGTCACATCGGTATCTGGGAGGAGAGCGTGGGCTGGGCAGGAAGCGACGGTAATGAGCGTACAGAACCAGCCACACCCCACATGAGAGCACTAGACGGCATCAAAGCAAACGCAGATGAATCAGGCTTAGAAGCAGCACTACACGAGGGAATCACAACAGCCCAGATCCTTCCCGGTAGCGCCAACGTCATCGGTGGCTACGGTGTTGTTGTGAAGACGACGCCTAAACCAGTGGTGGACCAGATGGTCATAAGAAGCCCAAGCGGCATGAAGATCGCTTTCGGCGAGAACCCCATGCGCGTCTATGGCGTGGAAGCCAAGAAGATGCCAGCCACCAGGATGGGCGTAGCAGGAGTACTCAGGGAATGGCTCCAGAAAACCAAGAACTATATGGAGAAGAAGGAGCGATTCGCCGAAGACCCGGAAAAAATGCCTGAAGAAGACATCAGGCTTGAAGCCCTTATCCCTGTCCTGAAGAAGGAGATACCCTTTAGGGCTCACGCACATAGGGCAGACGATGTAGCAACTGCAATCAGGGTATGCGAGGAGTTCAACGTCGAGATGAGCTGGGAACACGCCACAGAAGGACATAGGATCGCTGAGTACATCGCTGAGAAGAAGGTCCCCGCTGTCTGGGGTCCAAGCCTAACTAGTCGCGGTAAATGGGAGATGCGAGAACTAGGATATGATACCCCCAAGGCAATGTATGATGCAGGCGTCAAGTTTTCAATAATGACCGATGCAGTGGGAAGCACCATCAGGTTCTTACCAATATGCGCAGCACTCAGCGTCAAACATGGATTACCCTATGATTACGCTTTGAAGGCTATCACCATAATTCCCGCTGAGATCATCGGTGTAGCCGATCGTGTTGGAAGCCTTGAGGTTGGCAAGGACGCCGACTTGAGGCTCCTATCAGGCGACCCACTCGACATTATGACCAAGTGTCAAAAAGTCATTATAAACGGTGAAGTCGTCTACAGCCTGAAATAATCAGGCTCCCCCTCTTTTTAAAGAATTTTAGGAAGTATCTTCCTTCAGGTAGGCCCTGATAATTTCTACTGGCTCGATGGGCCAGTCTGGCATTGAGCCATATGGCGTATCTTTTGTATCCGTGGCGACCTTCTCAATTGCCTCGACAACATCCAATCCCTCGATCACTGTTCCAAAGACAGCGTAACCATATCCATCGAAACTGGGATAATCAAGGTTTGCGTTATCAACTGTATTTATGAAGAACTGGCTTGTGGCGCTGTTAGGGTCGCTGCTTCTAGCCATGGCTATAGTGCCTCTCAGGTTCTTCAACCCGTTTGTTGACTCGATCTGAATAGGGTCTCCTGCCTGCTTGTACGTGGAGTTGGTGTAGAAACCTCCTCCTTGAATCATGAATCCCTGTATTACTCTGTGGAAACAGAGCCCATCAAAGAAGCCATCATTCACATAATTCACAAAGTTTTCCACGGTGATTGGTGCCTTCTGCTTGTTTAACGCTATCTCGATGGTTCCCAAGCTAGTCTCCATCACTATTACCTCTGTCATGTTAGGGTTATTGTTACTTGGTTGCATGAATATGTTTGCAGCGAGGCTGAGTATACTTCCCAAGAATAGGAATAATATGAATATCGAAAGCACTTTTTTCCGAGTGAGCTTCATGGCATACGAGATGGAAACCTTTCTTAAAAGAAATTTGTTTAACCGCTGAATACCCCAAGGAGGTCAGCCTTAGTTATAATGCCAACCACTTGC
>CAZZFH010000265.1:0-3880 GCA_964653295.1 uncultured Candidatus Bathyarchaeia archaeon
ACATCTCCTAGAGGAAGTATACAGGATACCTTACAGGGATGAGTACCAGTTGATGGCTATTGGGATGGGCATCGGTGTTAGACGCTTCAGGTATGGTGGGGAGCTTTTTCTCTCCTTCTTCGGTGATGGACCTGGTTATTTATCGCTTCATCAATTGTTCCCGAGGCTGGGCGTGGGCTGGGTCATGTCATGCAATCAATCCATTAACTCCTTCCCATTGATGAGCAACGTAGCCACGTTGATCGAGGAATATATGGTCAAGGCGAAGCTGGGTGAGTTACCGCCAGACCTAGATGCAAAAGACCAGTTACCCAAAAGAAAAACCGTATCCCTCAACCCATCTGCTCTGGACAGGTTATCTGGAAGATATGTCTCAAGGATGACCAAAATTCATGTTAAACATGAAGACGGTGCCCTAGGATTCCAGTATCAAGGAAAACCCAACAAACTAGCCCCCATCTCAGAAACAGAGTTCACATCAGACCAAACACCATTAATCACATTCAACCTAGATGAATCAGGTAGACCCATAACAGCAACGCTTCTCCCCAAGAACGGCTACACAACAGTGCTCGACTATGATGGGGGTCCATCTGACCCAGTTGGTCTGGACAAGCCTGAGTGGCGTAAATATCTTGGCTATTATATGTTTGATTATGGGGTTCTCTGCTGGTATTACGCGGTTAAGGTGGTTGATGGGTATCTGTTCCTTGCGACTGGGGGCGACGGCTTCAGGCTCACCGAGTATTCACCCGGGCTTTTCTTCACCTCTGATGGGCAGAGCGTAGAGTTTACCGTGGATTCAATGATACTCCCAGATGGAATTTACCAACGTGAGAAACCTTCAGCCGAACGAATAAGTGAGCTAATGAACACTAGTCCAGAAGATATCAGGCTTCATGAATCGAGCCTAGATAGCCTCATCAATATTCTTGAACGAACCGATCGCACTGTTGAGTCAGATAAAATCAAACACATCAAAGAAGCAAGATATGAATAACTCTCAACCCCATCTCTATCCATGATTACTGGATTCAAGATTGACCAAGCGAGACAATTAATGGAAAAACAGGGCTTGGACTGCATCATAGCCACGAGCCACGACAACGTCTACTACAGCAGCCACTCAGAGATAATGACCATCACCATGCTCAAACGCCTCGCAGCCGTATTCATCCCCATCGACGGTGAACCAGTCTTTGGGGTCCACGCCAACGAGAAGGTCACCGCAGAAAAGACCACATGGATAAAAGACCTCAAGGTCTACGAGGGAGGCGAATGGGAGCCACTCAAACCCATTGATTTTGTAGCCGAGACCATCAAAGAAATGGGATATGCTAACTCACGTATCGGAGTCGAGACCCTTGACATCCCGGGTATGTGTATGGATCACCTGCGGAACCAGCTTCCAGAAGCCAAGATCACTGATTGCCAGCCAGTCTTCGACAAGATGAGGGCAGTAAAGAGCCCAGAAGAACTCAGGCACATGAGCTGGATAAACATGGCAACCGCAAAAGCCATCACAGTCGCCTTCGAGATCGCCAAACCCGGTGACTCTGAGAAGGAGATCGCTAGAAACATGATAGACCTTACACTGAGCTATGGCGCGGATACTGTTGCATTCATGACCATGGGCGCTGGACCAAACATATGGGAGACCCACCACATACCCGGAGACTACACAATCAAGGAAGGAGACCTGATCCACGTTGATTTCGGCTGCATATTCGATGGCTACCTCAGCGACATATCCAGAATGGCTGTAATGAAAAAACCATCCGAGTCCCAGCTAAAAGCCTACAAGATGGCAGTAGACGCAGAACGAGTCACAGGAGCCACATTAACCCCCGGTGCCCCAGTATCCACGGTGCATAACACAGTGAAAGAGTTCTATGAATCCAATGGATACCCATATAACAGAGCCTTCATCGGGCATGGCTTGGGCATAGGATGCCACGAGTACCCATTCCTAGGCCCCAGCCACGGTGACTGGGTTATCGAAGAAGGCATGTTCTTCCAGATCGAGCCCAGCGTCATACTTGGAGACTCACGCATACACACCGAGGACAGCTATATCGTCAGAAAGGGTGGCGGTGAGAACGTAAGCGAGTACAGGGATATCTCTGAGCTACAGGTAATAAGATAAAAAAAATTCGTGGAGGCTTACTCCACTTTATTCATTGGTTCTCCGCAGCAAACAAGGACACCGGGACCGCTCTCCAGAACCTTGACCTTGTTGCCGCAAATTTCACAGAGGTATACTTCGCTTACTTCTGTCATAGTTAATCCTCGGAGCCTCACTAATTATACCTTACCAGTAAGAGGGGGGAGGGGGGGGGGGTAGCTCGAAAAACCCCTAAACAAGCTTATTTCCCGAAAACCAGCCACAGAAAGGACTATTTTCGATCACGATCTATACAAAAACGCCGTCTAATCAGTACCAAAAACGAGTTGGTAAGAGAAATTAGATGACAGTAAGCTCCTTGTGATAGTTGCTGAAAGGAACTCCCCCTGTCTTGGTCACCATGACCACATCCTCTACCCTCGCACTCCACTCACCAAAAAGGAGAACACTGGGCTCAACAGTGAAAGTCATACCCTCCTGCAGCAATGTATCATCTGGTAAGTACAGGTATGGGGGCTCATGCACCGTTATACCTATACCATGCCCCAGCCTGTGGACAAAGTTTTCACCATACCCCGCACGCTCAATAATACCACGCGCCACGCTGTCCAGTTGCTCACAGGTCAGCTCTCCAGACTTCATCTGCTCAATCGCTGAAGCTTGAGCCATCATCACCAAGTCATGAATCTCCCTGACCTTTGCAGGTGGCTCACCTACACAGACGGTCCTACCGAAGTCGCTGCAGTATCCATCATAGACGCAGCCGAAATCAAAGCTGATGGTATCCCCATCCTCCAAGAGCCTCGGCTCCTTGCTGGAAACCCCTAGTCCCCAAGGATGCTTTGGTGATCTGAACCGTACCCCAGTTACGAAGCTGTTATACTCGGCTCCCTGTTTCCTGAACTCGTAATCAATCATGTTGGCTACATCGATCTCGGACATACCACGTTCAAGGGCATCCACTACCTTACCGTAGACTCTGTCAGTGATCTCCCCCGCCTTCTTCATAACCGCGATCTCATCATCATCCTTGATCATCCTCATGGGCTCAATAAGCTCATTAGCGTTCACAAGCTTGCTATAGGGCAATACCTCCCTGAACAAGAGCACGGTATGAGCCCACGCTCTTTCCTCAATAGCTATCCCTTTCCCCCTGAGATTATAGGCTCCGAAAACCCGTTTCAATACCTCTTTGGGGCGTTCACTCTCATCAAGAATCTTTACCTCGGTTATCCACGGTTTGCCCTCGGCTTCATGTTGCCAGCCGCTTCCTCCCATTCGTGGGGCTACCAGGGTTATTCCCCCAGTCAAGCCGATGTATGCGCCATGAACATAATCCCCGTAGCTGTTGCTATCTGTTAGCTCTGGACCTCTCCGTTTGATCCCAGTAAGATAAAATAGGTTGGCTCCCCTCCGCAGATACATCAGTGCGATTCTTTTTTCCCGCATCACTTCCCTGAGCCTGCTGAGCCTTCCCTCGTAATCCATTGCCATAACCTATAACATTGGTCTGCGGGTATAATAAAACTGCCAAAAGTAAATAATTGGGTTATTGATTCTTGACGACCTCATCGAGGCGCGTCACGAACCGTTCAGCCTGCTCCATTGTACAGTAGAAGTGGGGGCTCACCCGTATACCCCCGACTCTCTCACAGCACCAGTAATCCTCGGTGTTCAAGGTCTCCACGGTCTTCTTGATGTCAGGGACCTTCACGTTCAGGTAGGATCGTCTCTTTTCCTCGACTGGTGTCCGGA
>CAZZFH010000266.1:0-3877 GCA_964653295.1 uncultured Candidatus Bathyarchaeia archaeon
GACTGGAGAAGAAGCTCAACCTCTACGCCATAGACTTCGATGAGAAGGCTCAGCACAAGCTAGGCTCCCTTAGTTTTGATAAGAAACACCTCTGGGCTAACTATGTGCTTGGAGTTGCATATTCCCTGCAGAGACGAGGACACGAACTAGGGGGCATAGATATGTGCATTACAGGGGATGTGCCCATAGGGGTGGGGCTTAGCAGTAGCGCAGCATTAGAGATTGCCGTGGTTCGATGTTTCAAGGATTTGTTTGAACTGAATATTGATCCGGTTGAGGCTGCATATGTTGGGAAGGAATGCGAGAATGATTTCGTTGGGATCCAGTCGGGTATAATGGATCAGTTTGTGAGTAGCCTCGGAGAATATGGAAAAGCCCTGTTTATTGATTGCAGAAGCAATGAGCATAGTCTCCATAGGCTCTCCAAAGATACCAGTATAGTAGTCGTGAATAGCATGATGGATCGAACTCTTGCAGGTTCGGAGTACAACATCAGGCACTCCCAGTGTTTAGAAGCCGTGAAGATCATTAAAACCAAGTACCCCGAAATCAATGCCCTCAGAGATGTCTCCGAAGAAATTCTACTAGAGCAATGGGATAATCTACCCGGGCTTCTAGCCCGAAGAGTTCGCCACGTGGTAACAGAAAACAACAGGGTACTGGAGTCCATCGAACTTCTGGATAAGGGGGACATGTTTGGGTTCGGTGAACTCATGTATGATAGCCATGACAGCCTGCGACATGATTATGAGGTCTCGTCAAAGCACCTTGATTTGCTTGTTGACTATACCATGGATCTGGATGGTGTGCTGGGAGCCCGCCTGACGGGTGCAGGATTCGGTGGATGTACTGTAAACCTTGTAGAAACTGATTTTGTTGAGGAGTTTACCGAGACAATATCAGAACGATATTTTGGTAGGACTGCTAAGAGATGTGAGATCTACTTGGCTTGAGGTCTTTGCACTATCTCAACGATATAGCCCTCGGGGTCCTCGCAGAAGAATATCCTGCCCTCTACTTTTCTTAGCTCTACCTCGCTGGTGTGCATCTTTACTCCAGCGTCCTTGAGTTTCTTGTAGAGCGCAAATATGTCCTCGTTGTCCTTCAAGCCGATGCAGAGGATCACTGGTTTGTCCTCCATGGCTTTCATGAAGCCCCTTCCCGATTGGACTGCCCCTATCGCGTAGTCCTCTGTGACCCAGAAACGTGTCACCCAGTCGCTCTCATATTCTAGTTTGAGTCCAAGAAGGTCTCGGTAGAATGGCTCAGCCTCCTTCACATCCTTGTAGTAGATGAAGGTGTAAGCCCTATCATATTCAGTCATATCTTGAATATTGTTCTGATAGTATTTGAAATAGGGTAAAAATTGGGGGGTTTATGAGATTATGTTGTCTTCGTATCTTATTTCGTTGAGTATTTTCTCTAGCTCATTGCCATATTTCACGGCTGTTTCTTCTTTGAAAACCGGTTCTCGATAGGGAATCACCAGATTCAATTTACCCGTGATACTGCTTGCACCTATAGCAAGTATTCCTCCAGCGGATGCAGGGGGGATAAACATGACATCTGAGACCTTAATTTCCTCGTATTCTAATGGAATTTTGATTCCACCAAGGTTGGTCATTACGCCTCCTAGGTTTGGTTTAGCTATCTTGTCTGTGAATTTTTCTATCAGTTTATCCTTGTAATCAGTAAAAGTAGCAAATATTAGAGCATCATAGATACTTGGATCCAAGATAATTGATGTGGTTCTTTTGCTAAACAGGGCGTCTGGGTCTTCCAGTTTCTCTCTACTAATCCTATGTGCTTTTCTTGTGTTATCCCAGAAATTACCATTCTCGCTGTAATTCATATTAAGCGTTACACCAGATGCATATAATCCACAGGCTTCCCCCGGGTCATTCTCCAGTATTTTTCTTATACTCACAGCAAATGCAACTTCATCGCTTCTCTTTAACTCGGGTGTGACTCTTGATGCAGATAACATTGCGGTTACTAGTGCGCTGTTGACGGTTACATTCTCCTCCCGACATCTCGTTCTGAGGGTATTCGTCTCCTCCTCGGAGAAACCAATGTGTATGTATCTGTCCCTATCCATTTGCCTCAATAACTCTTGGAACTCGTCTTCAGTGAATATTCTCCTTCGTTTTTTCCAATCCTTGTTTACCCTGTTTATCATGAACTTGTTTACCCTATTGGGCGGGTATCTTCGCATTAACTCGTCTGTGTAGGTTATGGGCTCAATTACCTCCGCTTTCTTCTCAGGGTATGCTATGTATTCCAATAGCTGTCTGGAAGCATATAGTAAAGACAATCCATCGCACGCCACATGGTGTGCGTATATGATAATTTCCGGGTTAGTCTCGTGATCAAGGAATATTACCCTGCCTAGAGGGCCCTTCTCAACGTTTGTAGTGTCCAAGTCTTCTTGGTACAGGATCTTCTTGTAGGATTCATTGTCTTTTTTTTCGTAGTGTTTTAGGGGGATTTCTGGTACATTGTGGGTTGTGAAGTTGGCTTTCCCTTGTTCATCTATTACTACTCTTGATTTGAGTAGTGGGTGGGTTATTGATATTTTTTTGACTGCTTCTCGCAGTTTTTCCTCGTCAATGGGGGTTTCCAAGCGGATTAACATCTTTATGTTGTCGTGTGGTCCTCGTAGATGTATTCTTTCGATTACTATTTCTCGTTCGTAAACCTCGTCCAAGGTTTGTTCTTGCATTGTTTGATTGTTTCCTCCAATCTGTAGTTAAGTGAGCAAATGCTCAGTTATAAATTTTACTGAGTAAAAGCTCATATACTCCTGGAGGAAAAATACCTGCATGGCCCCAAAATTCACCAGAAACAAAGAGAAAAAAATAGACGAAATACTAGACGCCGTACTACAACTATCAAGAACAAAAGGAGCAAACAACTTCAGCATAAACGATATCCCCGAAACTGCCAACGTCAGCATAGGCACAATATACAGGTACTTCCCAAGGGGAAAAGAAGACATACTGCGACACATTCTCCTACGAAACATCGAAAACATCAAGAAGATGCATGAAACGGATGATATAGCCGAGAGTATCGAGGAATATTGGGAACCAATCATCCGAAACCTGATAGAGATAAGCTCTGAGTATGATGCAATAAGTGACGTCATTATAGAGACCGCCCCAAGCAACTCTGAGTTTTATAACGAGCTGTCACGTGACCTGATGGGTTTCTATGGACATATGGCGGTTCAATTGAAAGAATACCCGAATGTCATTGATATTCCCGTTGGGAATTTAACATTAAGAATTGGGCTATGTTTCAGATTGCTAAAAAAAGTAATACAGGCTCAAAAGGCAGTGGCTTTATTCGAGAAGCAGGACCTCGAAGACTATTTGATGAAAATCGTGAAAGCAACCTTCTATCAATAGTATAGAAAATAGAGCCTGAGGTTATCCCCAGTACTCCTGAACATAGTCGGTTGCCTTCATGAACTCCACATCAGGGTACTTTGAGATGTACTCTATTATCCCCTTCAAACAGAGCAGCCTGGATGGTCTGCCTGTTACCTGAGGGTGGTTTGTCAGGCAATAGAGGCTCCTGTCCTTGTACCGTGCATCGAACTCTATCTCCCAGACATCAACGGTCTCGGCTACAGTTGCTCCCCAGTCATAGAAGAAGGTCCAGTCATCGAGGTTATACGCTACTGGTATCTCCAATAGCTTGGATTCCTTTCCATCAATCTTGTTATAGAAGCAATCCTCGGAGCCCATATAGTCGCTGTTCCATTTGAAACCCAGCTCTGCTAGGTACCCGTGGGTGCGCTCTGATGGTCTCCAACGTGGGGTCCTGTGTCCAAATATCTTCTCACCCGTGAAGTCTTCTAAAAGCGCCCGGC
>CAZZFH010000267.1:0-3864 GCA_964653295.1 uncultured Candidatus Bathyarchaeia archaeon
TGAATACGAGGCCGGGGAACCGTTTGGGGTTGTACTCGACGTTTCTGAAGGTTTTCACAATGTCTAGCAGGTTGAATTTCTGGTCTAGGCTTGCAGACGCTACGACGTTCACTATGTCGATGTCCAGGTCCTTGGGGTCTATAATTGGTTCCTGTGTCATGCCTTTTACTCCATTTATGTGTGTCCAGGTTTCGTCTCCTTGCGGGTATTGTGGCTTGGACAAACGTCAATGAGATACATTCAACCGGGTTTAAATACGTCACGGCTCAAAGGCAGCAGACCAAACAGCTCAAAACTGGAGAAGAGTTGAGATGACATCATCGACAAGGATCTTTATTCCCTGGGCTCAAGACCTTACTTGGATCCGTAGTCTGGTTTCTCTTTAGGGATCTTTGGATACATCGGTGGAGTGCCCCATGTGGGGCACAGGATCGAACCTTATTTTAGATCAGCCCAATGTTTACCCTCTTTCAGAAGCTTAACATTCGGTCTTTTTCTAGAATCTTTCATTCTATAATAGATGTACTTTGTTAACATCTTCTCGGGTTCATCTTCATATCTGACAATAACAACGCCCTTTCTATCTTCACAACCTGAGGAAATAACGCATCACCTGCACCTCAAAATAATTAACTTCATGGATTCGGATATGCCTTACATGCTGAAGTGGAGAGGTGTAGACACTGGCTTGGTTGAGCTACCCGTTGAGTGGCTATTGGATGATTGGCCACACTTTGAGACCAACAGGATGAACCCGAAACAGGTTTGGGATCTATGGAAACCAGAGTGGGACGGCATATACAGTCTGGGCAGATACTTTGGGTTAACATGTCATCCTCAGTGTATCGGCAGAATCAGCAGATTGGATATGCTTGAGAGGCTGTTGGTTGATGCTAAGGAGAGGGGAGATGTGTGGTTTCCCACCTGTAAAGAGCTTGCAGACTGGACGAGGAAGAAGAGCGAAACACAGGCTTAGGCGAGTCAACATCTTGAGCCTAAAGCAAGTTCGTCTTATACATTTTCTCAGACATTGAGTGATAATTCATAGAGCCTCTGGAGGTATGAAATTTTTATATTGAGTATACCTTTTTTTTGTTTCTCGTTCTTGAACCGATACCGGAATATAATCTCCGAAAACTCGGTAATTCAATTTTTTACAATGTATATTGAGGCTTTTTGCTCATTTGCACTATCAATTGGTAAAAACGGGTATGATAAAATAATTGCTCTAGGATTGAAGAGCAGTCAGCCTGTTAATGCCTTGCTGGTTTCTTCTGGGAACTCCTCTAACAGCTTCTTGAGCGCTGTCTTGGCGATGTATCCTTTGAACCCATCCTCATCATAGTTCGGCTTGTAGATTCGTCTGTGACCACCTTTCCCAGTGATCTCATGGTAACCAAGAACTCCATCATCCACCAATGCGTTCAACGAGTTAATGATGCTTGCACGGCTAATGGTTTGTATCCCAGTCAATGCCTCATTTACAGCAACATAGACATCCCGTGAGCTTCCGCCTTTCTCGGGTACTGTCCACAGGTACTTCAATGCTTCAATCTGGTACGGTTTCAACGCCATGTTGAACCCTTTTTCCCCTAAATCTAGTTTTAATGGCATGTGTGATGTCTCCAACATATTTCCTCTATGATGCTACTCTCACGCAACCAAACAAGGATAACCATAATATAATATTGAATATTAAAAATGTTTTTGAATTGAGATCATTTCTAACAATCTGAGCTTCACCATCTGAACCTGTACTGAAATAAAAGCTCCGTAAACCAAGTAATGAGTACTGTTTCATGTAACAAGTATATTGAATTTCTCGCAGTATAACAAAAGAAAAGTGTATTAATATAATTTGCTTGTTTTGAGCGCGCATAAAAAGGTGTTTAGGATACCTCGCTTAATGGTATTCCAAGAGCTTTAGCTACTCCTTTACCATAAGCGGGATCGGCTTTCAGACAGTTTTGGATATGGCGTATCTTGATTTCCCGGGGTGCATCTCCCATTGCGCGTGCTGTGTTTTCAAATAGGGCTTTTTTCTGGTCAGGGAGCATCAGGTTAAACAGTTTTCCAGGCTGAGTATAGTAGTCGTCATCGTCTTCTCTAAAGTTCCACTGGTATGCGGCTCCGCTTAGCTTGAGTGGTGGGTCTTTGTATTTTGGTTGTTCTTGCCATTCACCATAGCTGTTGGGCTCATACGCGATAGTGCTGCCTGCATTGTTGTTTACCCTCATCTGACCATCTCTGTGGTAACTATTGACGGGGAACCGGGGAGCATTTATTGGTATCTGGTTGTGATTTACACCTAGTCTGTAGCGCTGTGCGTCTCCATAGGAGAATAGTCTGCCTTGCAGCATTTTGTCTGGTGAGAAGCTTATGCCTGGTACCACGCTGGCGGGGTTAAAGGCGGCTTGTTCTACCTCAGCGAAGTAATTGTCTGGGTTGCGGTTAAGTTCTAATTCTCCTACCTCTATTAGCGGGTATTCACCGTGATACCATACCTTGGTTAAATCGAATGGGTTGTATGGCATGTTTTTTGCTTGTTCTTCGGTCATAACCTGTATGAACATGGTCCATTTTGGGTATTCGCCTTTTTCGATGCTTTCGTATAGGTCGCGTTGGTGGCTTTCACGGTCCTTCGCGATGATGCTTTCAGCTTCGGCGTCGGTCAGGTTCTTTATGCCTTGTTGGGTTTTGAAGTGGAATTTCACCCAGACGCGCTCGTTTTTGGCGTTGATCATGCTGAAGGTGTGGCTACTGAAACCATGCATGTGTCTGAAGGAATAGGGTATGCCTCGGTCACTCATTGTAATGGTTACTTGGTGGAGTGCTTCAGGGAGAGATGTCCAGAAGTCCCAGTTGTTCTTCGCGCTTCTCATGTTTGTCCTGGGGTCGCGTTTTACTGCGTGGTTCAAGTCTGGGAACTTTAGTGGATCTCGGAGGAAAAATACGGGTGTATTATTTCCAACTAGGTCCCAGTTGCCTTCCTCGGTATAGAATTTTAAAGCGAAGCCGCGTATATCTCGTTCAGCATCTGCTGCTCCACGCTCGCCTGCAACTGTCGAAAAACGAGCGAACATCTCTGTCTTCTTACCAACTTTTGAGAAGATTTTTGCCTTTGTGTATTTTGTTATATCGTGGGTTACTGTGAAGGTGCCGTGTGCGCCTGATCCTTTGGCGTGCATCCTTCTCTCAGGGATTACCTCTCTGTCAAAGTGAGCTAGTTTTTCTAGAAACCATACGTCCTGTAGGAGCATTGGTCCTCGGGGTCCAGCTGTTAAAGAATTCTGGTTATCAGGTACGGGTGCGCCTGTAACAGTCGTTAACTTTTTCTGAGCTTTTTTACTCATGTTAAAACGTATACTGACGATTAATATAAAGTGTCCAAGTACGGTTCGACCACCGTATTATGTGCAAGACAGGTTATGGGCATATAATTTTGTTAGCTCTAGTATCGTGTCTCCATCAATTATTAATTGGGGGTCATATTGATCATAAGCAATAGTGGTGTGAATAAAGAACATAATTGTTAGGAAAACATGATCTTACAATTCATAGATTAATAAGATGCGCGCGAGGCTAGGCTAGATTAATGTCTGGGTTTGTAGTTGAAAATGTTTTAGATAAAAAAATATTGAAATGTATGTGTCTGAGGGGTTATAGGTGTTCTTTGAATTCTTCTTCTACTTCTTCTTTTCTATACATAACTGAAGTTAGGCGCACAAACACTTTCAACTATATAAACTGGAATTGGGTACTGTTAGCTAATCTTGTAATATGTTTATCTGGGTCCATGAGAGACACCCATCTGTGTTAATTGTTCAGCTTCGATGAGCTAACAGAAGAAGAGGAAACCCAAAT
>CAZZFH010000268.1:0-3836 GCA_964653295.1 uncultured Candidatus Bathyarchaeia archaeon
CTCGTAAAATCAATAGTAGGAGCCTCATTCACTGACACTTCATAGCCAATATCAATGAATTCCTGAAGGCTCTCCGGCACATCCTCCACTGGCAGAGTATAGACCCCGCTAAACACGGGGAACTTGCCGATACAGTGGCCAAGCTTGAGGAACTTGTTTAGGAGAGCCTCGTTAACCTGAGCCACTACATCGTATCCTCCAGTTTGCATCAAGGACTCCTCCTTAGAGCCTTTGTATTGGTTCCAGATGTCTTATCGACTTTAACCCTGAGTTTTATAGGCTCATTGGCTAATACACGGTTCAGATACCAGTTCTTGCTCTCAGAGTTCTCATCAGATACTCTTTTGATGTCTGACTTTATTGTCTCGCGCCACTCGGCTCTAATCTGTTTTTTAAAATCCTCATTGATGGTGATACCTTGAGCATTTAGGGTGCCAATAAAGTCCTCCTTCAGTTTTTGTTTTATTTCAGGTTTATTCTCGATGGATGACTTTAATTCATTTATTGGCTTGAAGTTAAAACGCTCAAGTCTATATTTATCTATACTTATCTTTTTACGCATAACATGAACACTCCAAACTAAATAAAAACATACACAGTTAAAAACACATCCTATATTGAATACTTGAGTTAGAGTATATATTAGTAAAACGTGTATCGAGTAAATAATTATTATTAGTAAAAATAATATTTGTGGGAATTAATTTTATGATTTTTTATTCATAGTTTTTTAAGAGTTAGTAGAGGTAAATATAGTAAGGAGATCGTATTTATTAAAGAAAAAATTTGAACGTAATAAAAACATAGGTTATATTGCGCAAGTCACTGTTAGCACCGTAACTGCCAGAGGCTTTTAACGTCTCTAACAAACATAATTAACCAGAACCACTAAAAAGTGAATAGAATATGAATCCATTTTACTCTTGTATCTTTTTCTTCAAACACTCAGAATAGTACTCTAGTGAGTATTGGCGTAGATGAAGACTAAGACTCTGTCTGAGGCTCCTGATCTCATTCTCATGAATCTCCAAGATGCTCACAACATCCTCTAACTCTGCACGATTCTCAGCAGATACAGGTATAACAGATAATAGCTCAGATAATGTCCTAACAGGGCATTTGGAGCTCCGAAGAAGCTCAACCTGTCTCTTAATATTCCTCATCGAAGCAACCCAGTAATTGGGTTATTTAAACTAAACGTAGATATGGTAAATATTATAATATGTAAAAACACACATTCTTAGAAAATCATAATTCTAATGCACGCGCATTTATATGAAATATCTACAAAATAAATATGACACACATTACTCATAACGGTTTTATATCTATTTTTGCGGTCTGCTCAACTCAGAGAAACTGGTTTTTGGGTCAAGATTTTCACAAGTCGTGTTTTGACCCATTAACACTTGATCATCAGGATAAACGATACATCCGGTTGAAGTAATAGAAACATAAGATGTGCCAGGTCCATTATCTGTGAAAAATGCTTCGGCTAGTGCCTTGGGGAAATTAATATAGCCTACTCCTAAACCCAATAATAGAAATATGATTATTCCAAGCGTTTTAAGGATTCGCGTTCTCTCTCTTTCTTCCATAGTTTTCTTTACTTTCTTATCCTTTGACATTTTTTTTAAATTCTAGTAGAAGTAATAATAGTGTTTAATATAAGGACGAGTAAGCAAATGTATATGTTATACTCTGAAATAAACAACTGTAAACACTATGCTTATTCTCAGCAAGTGAATTGCAGTCAATATGGATAGTCAACAAAACAAAGTAGTGATTGGACTCATAATAATTCTGGTTGCATTAGGTGGAGTCTATTATCTGGGACAACAAGAGATCAGGAAATCAATTGCTGAGATCGAAATTGAATTCTCAGACTTTCGCGTGGACAGACTATCTCTATTCCCGCCAGAAATAGATATCACGTTAACATACATGGTGTATAATCCAAGTGAAATCCCTCTAACAGTATCTATGGATGGGATGATTTACTACGGTGAGACCCCGGTTGCCCCTTTAACGATGATGGAACAAACAATACCTCCAGAAGGTTATGGAGAAATAGAAGCTCAAATTTCCTTTAATGGAACGCTTCTGCAGGCAATTGGAGATCCACAGAATCAGGGAGAGTACCAGTTAAGGGGATCACTAACTGTGGTTGGAAAATACCTAAACCTAATCCCCGTTGAAGTCACAGAAGATCTCTCCAAGTTTAACAAGGATAGTTCTTGATTTGTGTTGAGATTAACGCCTAGATGTACAGGAATATACCAAGTATTAACAACGAACACACTTGTATTCAAATGTAAACCATTGTCTCTTATTCGAAATTATTTTTTTCAAGTAGACTTTTTCTCAAAGTTATCGAGAGGCAATCACACCAATAAATCAGCCATAGATAGAAAACTCGATAACCTTATTTCATTATAATCAATTTGTTATACTGCGGGAAATTCAATATGCTTGTTACATGAAACAAGATTTTGTTATGTGTCGAAGACCATCCGCACATACCAGCCATCTGGGGTCTCCTTGATCTCCATCATATGATAAGTAACAGCCTTGATCTGAATACCCACCTCATGAGTAGAAGCACTGAATCGCTCACCCTTGCATACCGCAGTAGCCTTGAGGTTCTCAGGGTCAACCACAATATGCACAATTCTGGGTACCAAGAACTCAACATCAGTGATATAGAGAAACTCATCCATCAAGTTAAACAGAAGGCTCTCCAAGTCAGTACCCTCAGCCTCCAAAGTGAACTCCTCCTTCTCAGCGATCCCACTGATAGGAGTCATCATATTGAACATGCCAAAGGCTATCTGGGCAAAAGCATCGCCAAGGGTCTTGCCTGTAGCCGCAACGAGAAGGTCAGCAGTTGGACCGCCCTCTGGGTAACTATAACTCATCTACTCCCACTCTATGTTACTCAGGGGTTTATGGGTTATGCTCCTATCTCGCCGCCGTGGAATCTAAGCCCGTATACCTTGACCCCATCATACTGTATCTCTTCCTCCCCCCAGAACGAGTTGATGTTGCCCCGGCTAAGGTGACTATAAAGCCAAGAACCCTCAACGTATCTTTCTGGACCCCGATATGGCTTCTTTTTCTCAACTCTTTGAAGCGCCCTCATAAGTAAGTTAAACACCTCATCAGGGTCCCTCGAAGTGGATTTACCATAATAATTCATTGACCAGACCGGTTTATCGTCTCTAAAAACCACCTCTTCCCCAACAAAGGGATTACCACCAAAATACCTGTCCCTGTACGTATATTCTTCTAATTTTATGAGGTATTCCTTTGCCCCATCATCAAGCTGCTTGGGCTCACTCGTTGAAGAGCCATATGTACGTCGTTTTGCCTCGACTAGAAAATCAGCGAGATCCATATAGAATATAAGAATAGGGGGGATAAAAGAAGGTTTTACTCCCACTCAATGGTGCTCGGGGGTTTATGGGTTATGTCATAGACAATCCGTGTAACGCTGGGAACCTCATTACCGATCCGGTTACTTATACGTTCAAGAACCTCCCAAGGGGCGAAGCTAAAGTTAGCAGTCATAGCATCGATGCTCTCCACGATCCTGACCGCAATAGTATAACCATAGGCTCGCTCATCGCCCTTGACCCCAGTAGATTTGGTGTCTGTGAGAACCGCAAAGTACTGCCAAAGTCTCTCACTAAACGGATGATTCTCAACCTCCTCAACAACTATAGCATCTGCACGCCTCAAAACATCCAGCTTCTCACCAGTAATCGTCCCAACAATTCTGACCGCCAAGCCTGGTCCTGGGAAGGGCTGCCTCCAAACGAATTCCTTGGGTAGTC
>CAZZFH010000269.1:0-3833 GCA_964653295.1 uncultured Candidatus Bathyarchaeia archaeon
CACTCCATGGATTACATCAAATCCCTCCTCTCTTTGGAAATCCACGAATGCTTTTGCTGATTTATATTCGCGGAAACTCGTCTCAGCGTAGTTCCATATACGTTGGTGAAAATCAGATATTCTTTCTGCGTTCTCGTCTATCCATTTGAAGGCAGTCTTTTTTGCCTCTGTTAGCTTGCTCAAAACGTGTTCACGAGTATCTACGGCACAATTCTTGTATAAAACAATTAGAGCTAACGCTGTCTTTGAGGAAAGATAAAAAAAGTAATGAAAGGGTGTGTTTACTTGACTGCCTTAAGAGCGCGTTTTGTCTCTTCTGGGAAGTCTCGGAGCAGGTTCTTTAGAACGACTTTTGCTACATATTCTTTGAACTCGGCCTCATTATATTTGGCTGAGTAGATGCGTCTGTGGCCTCCCTTCCCTGTTATCTCCGTGTAGTTAAGCACACTCTCGTCTACCATGGAGTTTAGGAAGTTGATGATTGAAGCTCTGCTGATTGTCTTTTTGCCTTTTAGATCTTCGTTGACCTGCATCCAGACGTCTCGGCTGCTTGCGCCGCTGCCGTCTAGTCGCCATAGGTATTGGAGGGCTACTTCTTGGTAGTCCTTTAGAACCATGGCGAGTCCTTCGCTTGATAAATCAATTGTTAATGCCAGTTTCTTGTCACCAACGGCTTGTTTCTGAAGTTTAATAATATATAAAGGTTGACCTTGTAGTGTATGTGCAACTTATTCTACAGTTCTGATTATTATTTAGGAAACTAATAGTAAATATCTAAAAAAATTTAGATAAAAAACATGAAATATTATAATTTTAGACTATTTACCATTTGGAAATAAAGCTTAAGAAGAACTTTTATCTAAGAAAGCAATCTTTCGAGCAGTAAATCCAACTTCATAACCACAAGAAAGGTTAAACCATTGATAAACGCTGAACGAATACTGCTCCTCATATCCTCAACACTATTCCTCAGTTATCTTAGCGGAATCATCTATAATAAGACAAAAATTCCAGACCTAGTATGGCTTCTAATCTTTGGCATAGCACTCGGTCCGATACTGGGCTTCTATGACGCGGAGCTTTTCATGAGCGTATTTGATTTAATGATACTTGTAACAATAGTTCTCTTCGCGTTTAGCACCGGAATCAGCTTTAACATACAACAAATAATTGGAAATACAGCACGTGCATTCAACATAGCTTTGGCAAGTTTTCTTGCTGTCACTGCCTCTGTTGGCGTGGCTTTAAATTATCTTCTCCCAGATTCCTTCAACCTTGTCTCAGGGTTCCTATTAGGAGCCATGGTTGGGGGGATTGATGGAGTATCTATTAGTAGTTTAATTAGCAGTCTTGGAAATGAAAACAAAGGGCTCGGTGAATCAGGGGCCTTCTTACAACTCGAATCAACCCTAGCTGACCCAATAAAGGTTGTAGGCGTCCTGACCATAATCAAGACGGTTCTACTAACTGGAGCCAGTCCCAGAACAGCCGTTAGAGACATCTTATTTACCTTAATAATCTCTGCTTTGATTGGTCTTGGCTCCGGGTTGATGTGGGGAGAGATAATCTCCCGGCTTAGGGATCGACCCCTCAATTACATGATGACCATTGCGGCTCTCTTCCCAATCTACGTCTTATCTGATTTCATAACTGGGAGCGGGGGTGGTCCAATCTCTGTTTTCCTCTTTGGAGCCGTCTTAATGAACTATGGTTATGTTACCAAGAGTCTTAACATGGATCGTAGGTCGAGGATTGATAGGAGAAAGATCAGGGAGTACCATGATGAGATAACCTTCTTGATCAAGGCCATGTTTTTTGTCTACCTCGGATTGGTCATGCAATTTGAGCTCAAATTCATTGCTATCAGCTTCATTCTAACAGCATTAATCATAGTGGTACGTTATATCATCGCATCAATTCTTGGAGCAGTCCAAGATCTTCCCAGAGAGCAGGTGGCATATACCCGATTTTTCTTCATTGAAGGTATTAGCAGTCTAGTCTTAACCCAATTTATTAATCAGTATGATTCCGATGGTGTGTTTTTTGCTCATCCGCAATTATTCATGAACTTGGTTATTCCTATTGTAATGTTTTCCATCATATTTTCTTCTATAATAGCTCCTCTGATGGCGAGTATACATGCCACAGCGAAACCTGGAGTAGAACTTGGTGAGAATGAAGAAACTAGTACGCTTGATAATAAGCGAGATGGGGCGAAAAAGGGTAAAAAGAATGAGAAAAAGAGTTAGTCTAGGTACTTTTTGAACCAACGTACCATGTGCTGCAATCGTTCTTCACGATGTTTTGGTTTCCCTGATCTGCTGAGATCATGGCTCTCACCTGGGAACCGGATAAACTCGGTATCAACTCCCAGCACTTTTAGGGCTGTGAATAATTGTTCCCCCTGTTCAATGGGGCACCGGTAATCCTCTTCGCTGTGGATTATTTGCGTTGGTGTCTTGACGTTGCCCACATATCTGATGGGGCTTCTCTTCATGAACTCCTCTTCCATCTCCCAGAAGTTTCCACCGATTTCGGTCTTGCCGAATGTCCAACCAATGTCGCTACAACCATAGAAGCTTATCCAGTTGGTTATGCTCCTTAGGGTTGATGCCGCAGCAAACCTATCAGTGTGGGTGATGATCCAATTGCTCATGACTCCCCCATAGCTACCCCCTGTCACGCCGAGCTTTTCTTTGTCTATCCATTTATTCTTCTTCAGGATGACATCTACGGCTTTCATCAGGTCATCATAATCTTGTTCAAAATAGTTACCAGGTAATGCAGCTTGGTACTCCTCATAGTATCCTCCGCTGCCCCAAGGGTTGATGTACATTACAGACCAACCTTGAGCAGCCAGTATCTGGAATTCGTGGACGAAGCTGTTCCCGTAGGCGCCTCTTGGTCCACCATGTATGTGCAGTATCATTGGGTATTTCTTGGATTCATCGAAACCCGGTGGCTTCATTAGCCAGCCTTCTACCTCGTGACCAGCATTACTCTTGAAAGAAAAGCGTTCATGGGGCATTATCTGTGTCTTTTTCTTGTAGTTCTTGTTGAGATCTGTAAGTTGCTTGGTCTTGTCCTTCTTCATAACCCATAGCTCTATGGGCTCGGTCGTGCTCAGGGTGGCATAAGCTATCACGCCTTCTCCGTTGATGTTGAAGGTCTCTACGCTGTGATCAGCCTCACCGATTAGCTTCTCTAAATCCCCGCCGTCCTTGTGTATCCTGTAGAGTCCAGCGACTCCAGTATAGGTTGACGTGAAATACAGGTAATCACCGCTCCACGATGGGTTCGTTGATGGGCTGCTGACCCTCATGTCGCAACTCAGCTTGGTGCCCAAGTCTTGGTCGAAGTCTGTTGTGATGGGATTGGCTTCTCCATCCTTGTAGATCCAAACCTCGCTGTTGCTGCCTGAGCCATTTCTATAATCGTGCCCAGTGAAGGCGATCTCTTTCCCCTTGGGGTTAGGGGCAATGCCACTGATACTCATCAGTGTATCAGTTAGCTTCTCAGGTTCACCTCCATTTGCATCGACCCTATACAGGTAGCTGCGTCGCATTATGTCTGCGTCAGGTTCTAGGTTGCTACTGAATACTATGGATTTGGCGTCTCTGGTCCACTTGGGTATCGAGACATCAAACTCTCCCTCGGTTATCTGTTTGGGTTTTCCACCACTTACCTTAACGGTGAACAGGTGTTTTCTTGTGTTCTCGTAGAAGCCTTTGCCGTTGAACTTGTAGCTGAGTCTGTCAATGACCTTGACATCGCTCTCTCCACGGTCTGTGCGTTTAACACTGCCGATGAATAGGACCTTTTTTCCCTTGGGC
>CAZZFH010000270.1:0-3833 GCA_964653295.1 uncultured Candidatus Bathyarchaeia archaeon
AGGCTGCTACCTACTTTTGCTAAAACTGCGTTAGCATCTGGGATTCTTAGCTCCTGACCATCTGGGTAATCACTGTCTGATGCGACCCAGAGTAGCTTATTACCAGTGTCGAACCAAGTTTTAACTGCAGTTAGTTCGGCAGCGGAATACTCTACTGCTGGATCTGCCTGAATCATTACAAGCATATCAACGCCTGCTAGGTCTGCTGCGGTAATGTCTCCTGTAACAACCTCCCAGTCAACATAACTGTAGTCTACCATGGCAGCCTTGAGGTTGTCATCAGCCTCTATAGCGCCTTTCAGGTGAACTACCACCTTTCCGCTTGATTGTGCGCCAACAAGCGCAAAAGATGTCATTGACATGAGAAGTGTTGATAGAAGAAGAAGTCCAATGAATTTATTTTTCATAGTTTTCTCCGGTTCAAAATAGATGGGTAAGGCATAAAAGCTTTCTCAGATCGTTCTGACAGAATTTAAATGCTTAAAAAACGATAACGAGTCAAGGTGAGTTCCGTGGATAAACGGGTATTGATTGGAATTGCAGTCGTTGCTATACTTGGATTGGGGTTAATTGGATACAGGGCATTATATCCCTCTGAACCAGACGTTCCTGATAATGGTGGAGAGACGCCAGACAATGGAGGTGAAACACCAGATGACGGGGGTGAAACCCCTGATGATGGTGGAGAGACACCTGATGGCGGTGACACTATTACTGCTACCATTTCAGGCACGATACTTGATGATCAAGGAAATCCTGTCGCAGGCGTGCTTGTTCAGGCAGGTGACATATCAGACACAACAGACTCCAACGGTGCATATAGTCTAGAGGTGGAGGAAGGAGATTACTACGTTGAGGCTTCCAAGAATGGGTATAGTCAAGGTATCAAATCTGTCAAAGTAACAGAAGAAACCACCTATGACACAGACTTTACGCTAAGAATCCTGAGCACAGGAACTGGAGACGGCGAGACGATCAGAGTAATAACCCGACACGGAGCAGATATCATGTTAGTTGCAGAGGATTTGTTCCTGAAGAGTGACTTTGCGGTAGAAAATAATATTGTAAACATTGAGTGGCTACCAATCGCTGATGCGCTCTGGATTGAAACCATCTCCAGATCAGGAGACATTGATGTTGCTTGGGGAGGTGGACCAGACCTATTCGATATAATAATGGAGGCTGATCTACTCGCTCCTCTTGAGGGTGATAACATAGACTCGATTCTAGCTGGTATACCCGAGGACATCGGTGGCTCAGAGACGCGGCGAGTAGTTGATGGTGATGTCTACTGGGCTGGAGCAGCGATAAGCAGCTTCGGTTTTACAATCAACACGGAGTTACTGGACTTTTATGATCTGCCTGAGCCAACCACTTGGGAAGATCTTGCTAGCCCAACATATGCGGCATATCTACCTACAACTCTAGTAGGAACCGCTGACGCAACCACATCAACATCAAATACAAGGATATTCCAGATCATACTCCAGATATATGGCTGGGAAGAGGGATGGAACCTATTGGCGAGGATGGGTGCAAACTCCAAGATATTCGATCAGTCAGGCAACGTACGTGACGCTGTAATAAACAAAGAAATCGCCATAGGAACAACCATAGACTTCTACGGATACACAGCACAGTGGCAGAACCCAGAGTTCTGTCGATACATATTCCCCGCAGACGGAACCATAGTAAATTCTGACCCAATAGCCCTTCTGACAACAGCAACCGACACCGAGCTAGCGCAAGGCTTCATCGAGTGGGTGCTAAGCCCAGAGGGACAAAAGACATGGTTAGATGGAAACATCAATAGGATGCCTGTAAATGAGGCAGTGTTTGATACACCAGCAGGGCTAGGACGTTCAGACCTTGAGGAGGTATTTGGTAAGACACAGGAAGCATTGACTATCCAGTTCAATAGCGTTGAGGGTGCGAGCTACTATTCAGCTATCAGAAGCTATCATCGAGCGGTTGTGGTATTACCTCAAATACAGCTTGAAGGGTTCTGGGAGGAACTAACATGGGCTCTTGAGGATGGACAGATAACACAGGCACAGTTTGATGATATTGCTGGCAAGATTGGTAATCCGCTTGAGATACCGTTCGTTGATCCAGCGACTGGTGAGACTGAGCTGTTCACTATGGAGTATGCCCAGTCCATTAATGAGCGTGTTGCATCCGATGTTGAGTATAAACAAAACATCGTTGACGCATGGGTTGCTGCGGTAAACAGTCACTACGCAGAACTAACAGCAGAGCTAGAAAGTATATCTTAGGGGAACATCTTGACAGAGAACTGGATGGAGAATATTTCCATCAACGAGACCATTGATAAGCTAAAGAGAGAATTTGACCCACTCACCATCACACAGACCCTTATATCATATGTTATGCTTATCGGGTTTCTAATTCTCCCCCTCTCATCATTGGTAATTCAGGGATTCAAATACGAGGGAGGAGTAAGCCTCAGATGGTTCATCAATATTCTGACGAGCCCGGAATACGTTAGCCTCCAGAGTAGGGGGGGAAGAATGTTTGAGGTCAGACGCGGCGTCATGTATATTTGGGGTTACGACCACGGCATATTGCTCAACTCGTTGATGGTTGCTTTAACCGTGACTGTCTTTTGCAGTATCATCGGTATCGGTGTGGCTATGATTATGGGGCGTTATGAGTTCAAAGGGAAGGCAATCTTCAAAGTAATACTGCTTATCCCCCTACTTGCCACACCATTCGTAAACGCTTATGTTGTGGGTAAGGTATTCAACCCCCAGTTTGGGTTACTCAACTATCTTCTCGTTGATCTGCTCCACTTATTGCCGTGGCGGGTTAGCGTAGATGGCTTAGTTGGACTAATAGTTGTCCAGACCCTAACATATTACCCGATAGTCTATACAAACGTATTATCATCACTCAACAACATTGACCCCAGCCTTGAGGAGATGGCTGAAAACCTTGGCTCAACTGGATTCAGATTATTCAGGACAATCACATTTCCTCTCTTCTTACCCGGGCTCGTGGCTGGGGCGATAATTACATTTATCTTCAGTCTAGAGGACCTTGGAGCTCCAATCGGTTTCATCGGTGCTACTGCCAATCCTCTTTCAAAGAACGTTGCGTCCTATCAGATATATGCAAGTTTCAGGGAGGCATTGACTGGGGAGATATCTCCCAAGGTATCAGCCTTAGCGTTGCTCATCATGGTACTCACCGTGCTGAGCTACGCCCTCGTAAAGTACTATACTTCCCGTAGGAGCTACACAATGATCAGTAAGGGTGGTAGATGGAGCCCAAGGCTGAGCACACCCAAGATTGGTACCCAGACCCTCATCATCGGTTCACTCTTACTATTATTCATCTTGGGTGCTATGCCTCAGATCGGAACCCTAGTGCTGGCGTCCACAAACTGGGCGACTAGCGGGACATTCCCAACAAAAATCACCATGAATTATTTCAAGGCATTAACAACAAACCGTGACGTTGTAAGGGCGATACTAAACAGTCTAGGATACAGTATCGCAGCTGTATTCATCATGATTATCGTGGGTTCAAGCATATCCTATGTGGTGGCGAAACGCGATATACCCACAAAATCGTTGCTAGACCTTCTCGCCACGGTACCCGTATCAGTGCCTGGAGTAAGCCTAGCTGTCAGCTACTTCCTATTCTTTTCCTCAAAGTTCTTTAGAGGATCAGTGTTGGACCCATTAACCGACCCAGCTCTACTACTGGTTCTAGCATACTCAATACGTCGATTACCCTTCACAACGCGCTCGGTCTACGCTGGGCTTCAACAGATAGATAAGAGTCTTGAGGAGGCCTCGCTGAACCTC
>CAZZFH010000271.1:0-3809 GCA_964653295.1 uncultured Candidatus Bathyarchaeia archaeon
AAGAAAGTGCCAAGCATGGGTCTATTACGAGGCTGAGGGAGTCTCCGAGAAGACGCCCCCAGAAGTAGCACATAGGAGCGAGGAGATGGCTCACCTCTTCGGCGCCCCAATCATGTATGTGGAGGCAGACCCTTATGGTGGGCGCAAGACCCTGAGGGCTTGTTGTGTCGATGAGGGTAAACCGGCTATTGTGCCTGAGCTTGGTGGTCACGGGTACTTTGATGAGGAGATCGTGATTATGACCTATCGTGGTTTGAAGAACATCATGATAAGTCTCGGCATGATCGAGGGAGATATCGTATTGCCTGTGAGGCAGGTGAAGCTCAATTGGCTCGCAGATATGAAGAAATATTATACTTTCTGTCAGAAGGGAGGCATCTTCGTTCCTGAGGTGGAGTTAGGCGATGTCGTCGAGAAGGGCGATAGGATAGGTTATATCTACAGTCCACGGACATTCGAAACCATCGAGGAGTTGAGGGCGACACAGAGTGGCTATATCTTTAGTATCCGTGAGAATCCTGTGGCTCATCAGGGTGATGCATTGATTGCTGTTCCTGAAGTGTTGGAGTGGCTGGATAACTAGTCCAGTATCTTTCCCATTAAAACAGTGTCATCCCACTTACCCAATATAGGGTTCCAGAAATCCATCTTCAATAAGCCTTCTTTCACAAAACCCAATTTCTCGTAAAGATGAATAGCTCGTTCATTGTGAACGACAACTCCTAGTGTTACTTTCTTTAACCCCCGCTCTCTGGCGATATCCAGCATGTACTGAGTTAGAATCTTTCCCAGTCCCTTGTTCTGGTAATCATCGTGAACCGTGATCCCAAAATCGCCTTTATGCTTGTAGATATCCTCCTTCGAGACACCCAGACTAGCCCCTGCAACCATCCTAGTGTCTTTACCGCTTGTGATGAATCCTAGGATGGGTAGAACTTTGTCATAGTCAATATCCTTGAACCAGCCTTCTATCCTCTCCCTCGTAAACCCTAATGGCAAATACATGAGCGATTCATCTGAAAGGGAACTGAACATGTCCCAAGTTGGTTCAAGATCAGAATCTATCTCTGGACGCAGTGTAACCTCTGTACCATCATTAAGAACTACTATCTTCGGTTTCATCCAGAAAGGTTCAGTGTTCATAAAAGAAAGATGAATTGGAGATAATTTATTTTATCCGTTTTTCCTCGAACTCAGCCTTAATCTCAGCCAAGAGCTCAGGATCAGATAAAATCTCTACAGTAGCAAGCGCCAAGGTTTTAACTCCCGTCATCAACCCTTCGTCTCCTTCTGGGGTCATTGTGCAGTCCGCAAACTGAACACTATGCATGGGCATCTCTTTTTGGGTTATCCCAATCATAGGATGAATACCCGGAACAACATGACTCACATCAGCAAAATCTGTGCTCCCCCCCGGTGGCTTAATGGCTACCTTAACCGGGTCATCGTATGGGTGACCCATCTCGTCCCATATATCCGTGACAAGTTTCCCGAGCCTCTGGATAGGTATGTTAGACTTCAAGCCAAATGAGGTCGTGAAACTTACCTCACAACCAGTTGCTAAAGCAGCTCCTTTCGCGCTGTTTTTCACCATCTCGATTAACTCAGGAACATAAGTATCATCACTGCTCCTTATACCAAATCGCAGCACCGCCTTATCCGGAATAATATTGTTAGCCAACCCCCCCTCAGTAATAATACCATGAACAACCGGGTTCGCATTCCTCCGCAACTGCTGCCGGTTAGCATGAATCGCCATATAGGTTATCATGGCAGCATTCAAGGCGTTGGCTCCACTGTGAGCATCTGCCGCAGCGTGGGCTGTCTTTCCCTTAAACTCAATGGTAACACCTGAGACTGCTAGGAAGTTGCCCTGTGCCTCGCTGAGTCCCGTTGAGGGATGAACCATATAACTCACATCAACCCCATCGAACACACCATCATTGGCCATACGAACCTTAGCTCCACTATACGGACCATGCCCCTCTTCAGCAGGAGTACCAATGACCCATATCTCTCCAGGCAGTTGATCCATTAACTTGCTGACAGCTATACCTGCTCCTATCCCAGAAGTGGCAATAATATTGTGTCCGCAACCATGTCCTACCCCCGGAAGCGCATCATATTCAGACAATATTGCGATAACTGGACCCGGTCCTGATCCTTTAAAGACTCCTTTGAACGCTGTATGCATTCCGTGGAAAGGATACTCGACCTCAAAGCCGTGTTTCCTCAGAGAATCTACTAGTTGTTGACTGGCTTTTTCTTCCTCGCTCCCCAGCTCTGGGTTTTCACCGATAACGTCTTTAAGTTTTTTCAGTTCTTGGAAGAGTTTCTCTGATTCTTTCTTGACTCTTTCTTTTAGTGCTGTTTTATCGACCATGTCCTCCATATTTGGGCTATGCATGATAAATGTTATTCATTTTCTACTTGAGACTCAATGTTATCCTCAGGCGCCTTTTCCTGCCTGTTAAAAATTATTGGACCTAGAAGTGAGCCGAATAAAGCTGTTGCTAGCACTGCTGGAACTATAAGAGCGGAAAATATACTGGGGTCAGTAAAGAGATCACCATCAACAAGCAATGGTAGTTGAGCAAGCACTATGGCAGTCAACCCATTGCTAAACTCGATCCTGCTGATCTTTATCTCGATCTCTGAGAGGGGCGTAAACATATTGGTGAAGAATACCGATATGAACCGTATAGCTCCAATCGTGATCGCTATCCCTACACCTATACCAAAGTACAAGGGTTCAAGTTTCATCTGTAACCCTACGAATAGAAACAAGAATGATTTTATCAGGAATGTAATCTCCTCATGGAAACCTCTCAGCCTCTTTCTCTCTATCCGGACTCTCTCATTGAGCTTTAGCTGTCGTGCAAACAATGGATAATTTGTCAATGTTATCCCAAAGACAAGGGCTGCTAAAGCACCAGCGCCGGGTCCTCCCATCTGTTCGGCGAGGATATAGCTGAAAAACAGGGCTGCGATTGTCATAATGTAGTTGAAGGGTCTATTTCGAGCGATGTTTAGCATCTGAACCCATATTACGCCGATTAAAAACCCGATGAAGGATGCAATAGTAAACACAAAGACTATGTCCTTGAATCCCTCGCTTAGGGGAATCTCTGGTGTCTGGATGAGCCTGATAAGGGTCATTGTGGTTACTATGCTGATGCTGTCGGTTACTATGGATTCGAGTACCAAGAACAGCCTGCATTGACCCGCATCATTGTTGCTTATTGTGATACAGCCTAGGATACTCAACACCGTTGATGTGCTTGTACCACCGATCATGGACCCAAGTAGTAATGCCTCAGTGAATGTGAAAAACTCAGGTAGAAGGTAAAAAAGACCATTGCCGATGATGAAAGTCGTGAGAACAAAGGTAATTACCCCCAGATAGCCACTCTTCTTCATGGTCTCCTTGAATGTCTTCAAGTCGACGTTCATTCCTGCCTCAAACATCAATAGATTCAATGCCATTAGCACCAGCATAGGAGCCAGCCCAGACATTGCAGCTGGCTCAATAAGCTTCGTCACCGGTCCAAGTATCACACCAAATGCCACTAACCAGAAGATGTCTGGAATATGTGTCTTGGTGTAAAGTAATCCTCCGATGTATGCGAGGAACAGGGTTACGCTAATGAGAATGACGATTATATTTGCTTCCAAAAATACACTCTCAGGTTTTTGGGGTCGTTCGGCGTATTTTGGTTCAATAATGGTTTAAAGGTATTGGATATTTAACCATTATATGGAATATTTTAGCTAATAGATGTTAAGTATTCATGATCTGTTTCTGTAAG
>CAZZFH010000272.1:0-3798 GCA_964653295.1 uncultured Candidatus Bathyarchaeia archaeon
CAGGCTGGGGAGGAACCTATATGCTACCCAAACTCGTTGGCCTTACAGCCGCAATGGACCTTATCTTGACTGGAAGAAGAATCGATGCAAAAGAAGCAAAAAACATTGGACTAGTAACCCATGTATACCCTGTGGATGAATTTGATGCCAAGGTAGACGAATTCGTAAAAGCCCTAGTAGACGGACCACCGATCTCCATACGCGCAATGAAGAAACTAGTAACCAACGATCCAGATATGAAAGAAGCCCTCAGAGCCGAAGCAGAAGCATTCGCCGACCTATGGAACTACAGTGACCTAAAAGAAGGACTAACCGCCTTCGGTGAGCGTAGAAAACCAGAATTCAAAGGCAACTAGTCAACGATATTAAAGGCGAGGAGTTTCTCCTCCCCTTCATCAATATAGACAGCCTCAACCCTGTCTCCGATATTTATCTTATCAACCTCACCCAGAACCATGCCAGTAATCATTGGTCCCTCATCGAGTTCAATAATACCCACAGTGTAAGGGCTTAACTCCTGAAACCGTGTGAGGGGAACATATACTATTGTCTTTGTCTTTATACTACCTTTTCCCTCGAAACAGTACTCCTCAAGGTCTGTTGAACCACATTTGGTGCATATCATCCTTGGGGGGAGCATCAGATTATCACAACTCCCACAACTACATCCCTTGAGCTTGGACTCTTTCAATCCTTCCCTAAAACTATGTACACTCATATCCCTATCTCCTATACACCTGCACAGTAACAGTCCCACCAGTCGCGCCAACATTATGCGCCATACCATACACCGGGTCAGCGACCTGTCTCTCACCAGCCTCTCCACGCATCTGCTTGAATATCTCAACCACCATACCTGCACCAGTGGCTCCAACAGGATGCCCTTTCGCCTTCAGACCACCATCAGTATTAATTGGAATATCTCCACTCAGGGATGTTCTTCCCTCCGAAGCAGCCTTTCCTCCAGTGCCCGGCTCAAAGAATCCAAGGTCCTCAGTGGCTACCATCTCAGCACCAGTGAAACAGTCATGCACACAAGCCAGACTAATATCCTTGGACTCTACCCCAGCCATCTTGTAGGCTTGTTTGCTAGCTATCTTGGTCGCATTCAATGATGTTAAATCAGCCCTATCATGCAAAGCCATAGTGTCAGATGCATGACCAAGACCAGCGATATACACTGGGGCATCAGTATACTTCCTAGCAACCTCCTCTGAAGCCAATATAGCCACCGCGGCACCATCCGAAATGGGGCAACAATCAAACAACCTCAGTGGCTCCGCCACCATCGGATTCAAATCAGAAGTCAAGAACTCCAAAGGATCATTAAACTCAATGCCTTTCCTCTGACCGATCTTGTTCGCTATCTCAAGTATTGTCTCCTGATACTGGGCTTTGGGGTTAAGCTTACCATTATCATGATTCTTAATCGCGATGTCCGCCAGTTGCTCCCACTTTGAGCCATACCGCTTGAAATGAGCGGCAGTAATCGCCGCGTATAACCCGGGGAAGGTGAATCCAACGGCTGCCTCATAGCTAACATCAGAAGCCATCGCCAAAGTATCAGTGACCTCACCTGTACTTAGGGTCCTCATCTTCTCAACACCCCCTACAAGCACAACATCATACAAACCAGATGCAATAGCCAATACGCCTAGATTTACCGCCACACCACTAGATGCGCATGCTGCTTCAACCCTTGTAGCGGGAACTGGGTTAATACCCAATGCGTCAGCCATCAAAGCAGATGTATGACCTTGCTTCTCAAACATGTCGCTACTAAAATACCCAAGATACAATGCCTCAGACTCCTTCAACCTGAAGCCATTATCCACACTGCTAGCTGCCTCTAATGCAGCCTCTACAAACATCTCACGGCTCTGTTTATCCACATGCATCTTATGATGAAACCTAGTCATCCCCGCACCAATGACCGCAACATTACGAGAAAGAGACAAATCAATCAATATCCGCGTACGTTCGAGCAGAATTAAAGATTGTGACGTAACTAATATCGACAAACAACGAACATAAAAACCCGATAAATGGCGAAAAAACACACAAATGGTATATAGAATATAATCTGTAAGCTTTGAGGTTAGAAAACGTTAAAAATTGATACGCTAAGCACTCTTAGGTGTTAAAGGTGAGCACTGCTTTCGTATTAATAAATACAGACTTAGGAGAAGGGAATGAAGTATTCGACGCCCTACAAGAGATCCCAGAAGTAAAGGACGTCTACGGAGTTTATGGCGTATACGATTACGTGGTAAGGCTTGAATCCGACACTATGCAAAACCTCAAAGACACTATCACAACCAAAATTCGAAGACTAAATCACGTAAGATCGACGCTGACCATGATAGTGGTCGAGTAAAAAAATTAGAGATACCCGTTTTTCTCCAAATCTCTCAATACCTTTTCAACGCTCTCATCCACAGATTCAACATCCGTATCAACAATTATTTCTGGGCTCGGAGGCTCCTCATACGGATCATCGATCCCAGTGAAGTTCTTAATCTCCCCCGCCAAGGCTTTCTTATACATGCCCTTGACATCACGCTTGATACACTCTTCTATGCTTGCTTTAACATATACCTCGACGTATTCTCCGATTTCTTCCCGCGTCTGTTGACGCCTCGCGATATAAGGTGAGACAAATGTAGCCAAAACAATAACATCATTACGCGTGAGGAGCTTGGCAACAAAAGTAACCCGCTCAATGTTCATATCCCTGTCTTCCTTACTGAAACCTAGATCACGGGTCAAGCCTTTTCGAACAATATCACCATCAAGACGCTCAACATTTCTGCCTCTTTCCTTGAGAATAGATGCTAATTTATCTGCTATGGTCGTTTTTCCGCTGCAAGGTAGTCCTGTGAACCAAACCGTTACTCCATTACTCATACCAACACTCTCTATACAGTATTCCAAAAGAAAACCCGGTGAAGCCTAAAAACTTTACCAAAACCGCAACACATCCCACAACACAATAAAAAACTGACGAAAATGCCGTGTCTGAATCCGCCTCGTACCTTCTCGCTCACGAATAGAAATAGGAACACTCTTCACTCTTGCACCTAACCGAGCCGCCTCAAGCACAAAAGTACCACACGTACACATCCCATAGACCCGCATTTTTTTAGCGATATCTCGTCTAATAGCCCTAAAACCAGTGGATGCGTCGTCACATGGCACTCTGAGGCTTGTTAGCCATGTTAATAGCTTCTCACTATAGTACGGGAAAGAGGGTCTCTTTCCCATCACTAGGTCAGCTTCATCGTCTAGAATAGGTTGGATCAGCTTCGGTATCTCAGTTGGATCATGTTGTCCATCCGCATCTAATGTAACAATAATATCTCCCTCAACTTCACGCATACCTCTTCTTATGGTCTTCAATACACCCATGTTGTTTTTTTGTTCTACGACGCGTGCTCCAGCATTTCTTGCGTTTAAAGACGTATTATCTGTACTCCCATCATTAACAACGATAACCTCATCAACGAAAAGCAGGCACTGCTCCACAACAGAGCCAATAGTCTTCTCCTCAAAATAAGCAGGGATAACAGCAGAGACTGTTTGATGTGTCTCTACCAATCCAGTTACATCTCCAGACAATATTGAATTATTTGTCGTATACCTTGTTTAACTGTCCATTTATTCGTTAAACCAAGCATAGCTCTGGTTTTAGATAGATCATAGCTAAACTCTTTTGTCTCTCCCAGTCTCGGAGGCGTATTAACCGTATCCGGTTTTTTCCCTGTTACTTTTTCAAATTCTTCAAGAACCATCTTAGCT
>CAZZFH010000273.1:0-3792 GCA_964653295.1 uncultured Candidatus Bathyarchaeia archaeon
GATGAGAACTATCTCGGGTCACTGGGAGACTGGTGAACCGCTTCCTGATGAATATATCAAGAAACTATTGGATGCCAAGGTGTTTATGGCTGCCCGGATTATGGTAAGGCAACTTGAGTTTGGTTTCACAGATATGGAACTTCATAGTAGTTTTGATCCTTTTGGCGATGAGACAGCATTTGATGTCCATCGAAGAATCGCGGAGAAAACAAAGATAATCCCACCACTGGAGGAGGATCATTTTCTCTGTGCATTCAATCACATATTCGCTGGAGGATATGCAGCGGGTTATTATAGCTATAAGTGGGCTGAAGTGTTGAGCGCTGATATATTCTCAGCATTCGAGACAGTAGGTCTAGATAATGAGAAAGAGGTAAGACAGCTAGGCAAGAAATTCAGGGAATCATATCTAGCACTGGGCGGTTCTGTTGAACCTATGAAAATATTCAAGGAGTTCATGGGACGGGAGCCATCTACAGAAGCATTGCTTCGTCATAATAATTTATTATAAAATGGAGCCCCGAGCGGGATTTGAACCCGCGGTCTCTTCCTTACCAAGGAAGCGCTTTACCGAACTAGAGCTATCGGGGCACGCATCCCTATTGTTGAACAGGTTTCTTTTTAATATTGCTGCTTTACTTTTGTTTTTGGTTACACGGGAATTATAGGTATAAGAAACTATACTTATCTTTAGGTGGATAGTGAAGATTGGACCTGTTCCATAAAATCGGTTTCCTTGTTTTTATGCAAAAAGAAGCTATTTTAAGCGCTCTTTTCAAACCCATAAAATCCATGATCACCACTTTCACTGACCAGTCTAGAAATAAATTTGGGGTAAACAATGAAATACTTATATACTAAGAAATTAATTCTTTTCTTGGTCGAGATAGATATGGCAACAGTAAACAGACTACGAGCGGATCAAATACAAAGACTAATCCGCACATCAAAAAACTATGCTGCCATAAGAAACAAGAAAATAAACACAGTTGACCCCATACTCAGAGTAGGGAAAAACCTCTATCCAACATTATCTGAAAGAGAGATCATGGATCTAAGCCAGAACGCCTTAAGGATAATTCTCGGAGAATCAGCTGCCCCAAGTTATCAGACAACATTATTCTCCCACATATAGAGCTCACGTGCTTTCTCAAGATTCATCTTATCATCCCTGAAATCATCAACAGGAGTTTCAAGAATCAATGGCTTCTCCCTGAAAGGGCTATTTAGGAAGTTGATGAAGCCGTTCTCACCGATATAGCCCTCTCCAATATGGTTATGCCTGTCCTTTCTTGATCCAAGCTCTCCCTTGGAATCGTTGAGATGAACCAGTTTTATCCTTTCGAGACCTATTTGTGATTCGATCTCATCTATAGTCTCTTTGAGACCTTGCTGAGTGGCGATATCATATCCCCTAGCATATGCATGACAGGTATCAAAACAGACTCCGATATTCCTCGTGGAAACCTTATCCAGTATTTTACCTATTTCTAAAAACGTTGAACCTACCTCGTTGGTCTTGCCCGAGGTGTTTTCAAGAAGGATCATAGGATATTCTCTTAATCCGGATACAGCAGTATCAATGGCTTTCACTATCTGAGCCATACCTTTCTCTATACCCATTCCAAGATGGCTTCCTAGATGAGTAACCACATACGGTATCTCCAGTAGATTGGATCGTTCAAGCTCCAAACGTAGAGTATTAACAGATTTCTTGTAGGGCTCAGGATTAGATGAGCTCAAATTGGGAAGATATGGCATGTGGCTAAAGACAGGCTGGATTCCAGTTTTTCCTAACTTATCCTTGAATGTCTCTATATCTCCATCACTAAGAGTCTTGTATTTCCACATCCTAGGGTTCTTAGTGAATATCTGAAAAGTATCACAACCGATCTCTTCTGCCCTGTCCACTGATTTATCGATACTATCAGCGATTGAAACGTGACAGCCAATCTTCATCACTGAAGATTGAGATTGGCTGAATAAAAAAGTGGGGAATTACCCTGTATTAGCAACGGGTATTGCGAAAATCTCTATAACTGATTCCTTTAAGGCGCCGTAATTGTTTCCACGATTTTTCCATTCAAATGAAACAGTATGGGTTCCAGTACTTACGCTTGAATAATGATAGACCACAGTTGTTCCCTTATTTGTTGTTTCTTCATAGAAAGATATCAGGACTTCAGAGGGATTTGCCAGTTCTCCATCAACCAATGCATTTAGGTATACAACTGATGGAGAGATCTGATCATTCACAGTATATTGTGTGGTGACCTTTGCACTGAATAAAATAACCAAGGTGCTGTCTTGTCTAACATTAATCGTTTTAGTAAACTCTTCTATTGTGCTCCAATCAGAGTTAGGTTCACAAGAAACCTCAGAAGCAAGTGAGATACTAAAAAGTTGGATATCAGGCTGCCGAATTGGCATAGCCACCAGATTGGGCGCATAGTTGATCACAGTAACCGTTGAAGCCACACTAATTATGGAACTCAGCAAGATCGCTGTAACAAGTTTTCCAGTTGTAAACGTCATAAAATGTAATTACACTACTGTTTATATAAAATAATAGTAAAAAGAAGGAATTAAGCGTATTTCTTGATAGAAGCTTCTAGTATACCCATACCAGTCTCGAGAAGATCATCATCGATGATTAGCGGTGGGTGTAGTCTAATGGCGTTATTATACAGACCCGCCTTTAACGTCATGAGTCCATGCTGCAAGCAATCCTTCATGATAGCGCTGCTGGTCTCAGAGTCTGGCTCCTTTGTTACTGGATCCTTTACGAACTCCAGCGCCAGCATTGGACCCAAGCCTCGCACATCACCGATCTTTGGATACTTCTCCTTGAACTCATCAAGCTGCTTTCTGAGCTTTACACCCATCTTCGCTGCGCGTTCTGGGATCTTCTCCCTCTCCATGATCTCAATGACCTTGAGAGCAGTTGCACAAGCGATTGGGTTACCACCATAAGTGCCTCCAAGGCTTCCCGGGTAGATATCTCCCATCAACTCCTCGCTCGCGACCACCGCGCTGAGCGGTAAGCCGTTAGCGATAGCTTTAGCCATGGTGATTACATCAGGTACGACACCATAGTGCTCGATAGCAAACATCTTGCCTGTCCTACCGAAGCCTGTTTGAACCTCGTCAACGATGATCTTGATGTCATAGTGATCACAGAGCTCTTTGAGCATTGGGTAGAAGTTCTTGGGTGGGTCGATGAATCCACCCTCGCCCTGAATACCCTCGACAATTACCGCGCCAACTGTATTGGGGTCTACCTGTGTTTTGAATATGCTGTGCTTGATATGCTCAATCGCAGCTTTACCACATTCCTCCTTATCGGTTGTTCCCCATGGGCACCTGTAAGCATACGGGAATGGTGTGAAGTAGACGCCGGGCACAAATGGTCCAAGACCAATCTTGTATGGGTCAACCTTGCCTGTCAGGGTCATTGCCATATAGGTTCTACCGTGGAAGCTGTTCTCAAAGCTGAGTATATTGGGTCTTCCAGTTGCTTGCCTTACAATCTTGACAGCGTTCTCAACTGCCTCTGAGCCGCTGTTTAGCATCAATGCACGTTTCTTGAAACTACCGGGGGTAATCTCGCATAGCTTCTTCGCCAAGTCGATATATGGTTTGTAGTTTGCGACATGAATGCAGCTGTGAATGAGTTTACCTGCCTGCTCACAGATTGTTGCGACGATCTCGTCTGTACAGTGACCTAGGCTTGTAACTCCGATACCAGAAGTAAAGTCGATCAGGGTGTTTCCGTCTACATCCTCCATTATA
>CAZZFH010000274.1:0-3792 GCA_964653295.1 uncultured Candidatus Bathyarchaeia archaeon
TCATCCCATCCTGATTGTCTGAGGTGTTGGCGGCGTTCTTGAAGCTGATATCTGGGTGGCTGAAACCGGGTATACCTTGTCTCATCTTGTCCCAGACTTTCTTGGTGTAGCTGAAGGTGTCTGGTCCGTATACCTTGCGTTTTACCGAGAAGGCTGTGTTTCGTGCATCGAAGCGCTTGTATTCTCCCTTTATCGGGTAGTACTCATCGAAGGGGATTCGTCGGCCCATGTAAAATCACTTCCATATTCGTGTTGATTGTTGTATAAAATGTAATGGATTGGTAAATGTGCCCAAAACGGTTTCACGTCGGGTAAAAACCTTTATCACTAATGATGGAAAAGAGATACCCCTTGGTGAAATAGTTGGCAAGGGATAGTCTTCCGATCTTTTAACACAGAAGATAGCTTGTCCCAAGTCATTGAAGTCGAAGGTCACCTCATAGATTCTATGATCCTGAGCAAGATCCTTGATACTATCATGGATCTGCGGGGAGAGTTTGAGTTCCTTGAGTTCAATGTTGGGAGAAGAAAAGACGATTACAGCTCCACGAAGATCCAGATCAGAGGAGCATTTAGATAATATAGTCAGGGAGGTGCTGCGCCTCGGCGCCATGCTCCTTGAGACACCGGAAATAGAGTATATGGCGGCGCCGGGGGATATGATGCTCCCAGATGACTTCTACTGCACGACCCATCATCCGACATGGGTTTTCCTTGGAGGGGAATGGGTTGAGGTAGAGGATTTGATGATGGATAAGCAGATCATAGTTGAGCCTGAGAACATGCGAGCCTATTGTAAGCCCATTAGCGAAGTCAAGCATGGTGATCTGGTAGTTGTTGGTGAGAAAGGCGTCAGGATTAAGCATCCGGAGAGACCACGAGAGGGTGTCGGTGTCTTTGAGTTCATGAACAGCGATGTCTCCCCCGAGAAACCGGCTACTTCAGTGATACGTGAGATAGCGCGGAGCCTCAGGGAGAGGGCTGGGAATGGTGGTAAGATTGTCGTGGTTGCTGGTCCGGCGTTGATTCATACTGGTGCTGCTCCCTATCTGGCTAGGATGGTTGAGTTGGGGTATGTTGATTCGTTACTTTCGGGTAATGCGTTGGCGGTGCATGATATAGAGTACGCCTTGTATGGTACTTCATTGGGTGTTGATCTTGAGACAACCCGGGTGGTGAATCCCCGAAACCATATAGCTGCTATTAATCAGGTGATGAAGGCTGGCTCAATCAAGGCACTAGTGGAAAACGGTAAACTCACCAAGGGCATCTTCTATGAACTCATCAAACATGATGTGCCATTCGTGCTAGCAGGGAGCATAAGAGACGATGGACCCATCCCTGAGGTTATACAATGCAGCAACGAGGCACAGCGACAGTACAGGGAGCAGGTTAAGGATGCTGACTTTGTTATTATGCTCGCGTCTACGCTGCACAGTATCGCTGTTGGGAACATGTTATCGAGCAAGGTGAAGATAATCTGTGTTGATATTAATCCGGCTGTAGTTACCAAGCTGAGTGACCGGGGTACCAGTCACGCGGTTGGATTGGTGACTGATGTTGGTACCTTCTTGCCTTTGCTTGTGAGTGAGTTAGAGGACTAGTCCACATTTTTTAGTAAATTATTATATCCACTTTCAGGAATCCTCAACTTTGTGGGTTCTGTTATCTCATCTGTTTCCTCTTATTGCTGTCTTGTAATCTTGGATTTCCCTGATTATGCTAATGCTGAGTTGGGTTATGGCAGTAAGGATGCAGATGGGGATCAATATGGTGACATAGGTCATACCATAAGCTGGAATCATGAATATGCATAGCAAGCCTATGATACTTCCTATTACTAGTGTCTTGACTGGTGATGTCCAGTTATCGGCGAGGATATGCCTTGTTCCCAATGGCTTGATGGGTTGTATGCCTATGGGAAGGTCTTCATGTATCTGTTCCGTCATCGCTTTTCAAACTTAGAGCTCATTTTTCTGGTTATAAGCGAATTTCAGAATCATTACATAATTAAACCATAAACTGTTCCTAAATCATGGATGTGCAACGGGTTCTACGCAAAACCGTTATACAGTTATTAAACCTAAAATCAAGGGATGGAGCACAAGACCTACAAATTGAACGATGGCAGAGAGATCGATATCAGGGCTATCCAATCAAATGATAATGCGCAGTTAAACCAGTTCTACGAATCCTTGTCTGAGAGTGCGCTAAGGTGGATAACCCCCCCTACATGTGATGATTTGAAGCAGAGGTTCAGGTATCCTGATTATTTCATTGGTCTCGTTACGGTGCATGATGGTAATGTTTGTGGGTATGGTGAGATTATCAAGGACTCTGAGAAGTACGATGGAGAGCTACAAATCCATATCCATCAGGATTATCAAGGGGTTGGTCTAGGCACCTCCATGATGATAATGTTAGTCAAGGAGGCTACTGATCACCATCTACACAGCATAAACCTCAAGGTAGCTGCAAGTAACACGAAGGCTGTTCATCTCTTCAAAAAGTTCGGCTTTCAGGAGATGCATAGTACTCAGGAGCTTTATGGTGGGGAGAAGCATGATACTCTCCATATGAGCAAGATGTTGAACAGGTAACTGTTACTCGTATGGTTTCGATGTCATCGATAAATTCGCTTTCTTCAGTAATCTATCTAGTATACGAGTTCTTGGGGTAGATTTGAGATTTTGGTGAAAGAGAGTTTTTCTCAATATGCGACTTTATTATTTCATATCACTCTTTGAATATGGACTTATTCAGTTTGTAGATATTTTGAGTTAATATGACTGTGAAAAGGAGACTTCGGTTTTTCTATTGATTTGGTGTCCAAGGAGTATTTGGATATTGTATCAATAATTGATAAAGAAAGCAAAGGTGTGACTATTGTGGGTTCGTTGGGTAGGCTTCAAGGTGTTGAGTTTATGGATGGATCGGTTCTTGTGGTTATATGCGAGAATGGGGTTCTTAGAGTAGACCTTTCTCACGATGATATTAGATCATTCGAAAAAAAGTCGGAGATAAATCTCCAAAAATAGAAATATACTTTTTACATGAAACTGAAGATTTCTTTAATCCGTATTGTTTATTTATATCTCTAATACAGGGGCACAAGAGTGAATAAATAACGCGCATTACTCAAAGAGTTAGACTTGGTTTATTTTGATTCATATTGTTTTTCCCATATATAATAGGGGAAATTGTCATAGAGTACATCAAGTGGTGAATGTGAAATACTTGAACCTATTTTTTCGTTCTTTTCTAATCTAGTATATCCTCCAACTCTGAGAAAAACAAGGTTCTCCTCTATTTCGTAACAGCCATAGAAATAATACCTAATCCAAGATCTATCCCCTTGGCTGTTTACATCCAATGGACCAGTAATCCCATAATGATTGTACGCTACAGTCTCGAAAACTTTCAAAACATCTAAGGAGTTTGTTGATCCAGCTTCTATAACCGATAGAGCCAGTAACCAACATCCATCATATACGTTTGCCAAGCCAAAATCGAGGGGTTCGCCAAACTCGTTAAAAAATAGTTTATTAATTTCCTGAAAATCTTCATTATATATATGGGTGTTAAACGGTCCAATCAAGCCTACTTTTGATGCTATTTTGCCAGCGTTTTTTTGAATATTTTTATCTAATGTATTTGTTTCAGTACAAAACCAGGATACGTTCATGAGACTTGAATTTTCCGCCGCTAATAATACGTCAGAAGCCTCTTCAAGTGCGATAAGTAAAACTCCAACCTTATCGGCTCCTTTATAATCAATAGCATTCTGTGCAA
>CAZZFH010000275.1:0-3767 GCA_964653295.1 uncultured Candidatus Bathyarchaeia archaeon
GAGGACTGTTATCCACCAGCAGGTGTCGAGGCAATAATGGAGCTATTCACGCGCTATGACTTGGATGTTGAGGGCAAACACTGGCTCGTTGCAGGAGAAACAAACTTCCTTAGCAAGCCGCTTGCTGCTTACTTGATGAATAAGAAGGCGCGGGTTACTCAGGCAGGACCCAAGTGTCCCCATATTCCTGAGTTAGCCAAATATGCTGATGTGATTAGTACTGAGATGTTCAAGAAGCATGCTATTACTGCTGATATGGTCAAGGATGGCGTCATCATCATCGATAATGGCAACAACTATGAGGGTAAGAAGGTCTTTGGAGATGTTGATCCCGCTGTGCTGGAGAAAGCCTCAGCATATACTCCTGTGCCCGGTGGGACTGGTCCGATGCTTATTGCGATGCTTCTACGAAACACCTTGAAGGCAGCATCCAAATAATCACCCCTTTTTTAGGATACTTTATTTTTCATCACAAATAGAACAATCTGTGAATGTCAGGGTAAAGATCGATTATAGCAAGTGTACTAGCTGTAAAAATTGTCTTCGGTCTTGTGTCTATGGTGTCTTCGAGTGGCTGGATGATATGCCTATTGTAGTAAACCCTAGGAATTGTTCAGCTTGTCTCAATTGTACACATGTTTGCCCTGTTGAAGCAATCGAGATAATTATAACCTGATATTTCGTGTGCTTGTTTCCGGGTGATTAAGGATTTAAAAGTGGGTCCCATGTTACTTGTGTAGGTGAATCTTATTGACCCGTATGGATAGTAGACGTGCCCGCAGGATGATGAATCAGATGGGCATGAAGATGGACGAATTAGGAGACATCAAACGAGTAATACTGCAAAGCGACAAACGCGAAATAATCATAGAAGGACCCCAAGTAACAAGCATCAATGTACAGGGAACCAAGATGTACCAGGTAGCGGGTGGACGAGAAACCGAGGGAAAACCCAGCACAGTAGCAGCGAGGGTGACGGAGCCAGAGGAAGCGCCATTGGAGATACCTGAGGAAGACATTCTTCTTGTTGCTCAGCAGGCAAACGTCAGCATTGAGGTCGCAAAGAGGGCTTTAGAGGATAACGAGGGTGATCTAGCCCAAGCAATAATTAAGCTCCAGACAAGGTGACCGTCTACTATAAATAGAGCCAACCGGTTAATTGAGACAATTCATAAAAAAACCGATAATTTAGATAGGTGATATTGGGTGGAGCTCAAGGTCAGGCAGCTTGGAGGCATTCTAGTGGAATACGGAGACCAAGGTGTTATGCTGGACCCCACACGAAACACCCATAGTTACCCAACTTTCGTATCCCACGCGCATGCGGATCACGCATCAGCCTTCAAGCATCCTGAACGAGAGAAATACGCCACTCAAGAGACCTATGATCTGCTCAACTCGATGGGCTGGAAAAAGCTTGATGGATTAAATAAGATAAAGATCGGTGACAAGATCAAACTCGATGACATTGAGGTTCACATTCATAATAGTGGGCATGTTCTTGGCAGTGTACAGTTTGAGGTAAACACCCCAGAAGGCACTGTTCTCTATACTGGTGATCTCTGTACCGAGGAGACCTTTACCATGGACCCAGCGACCCCAGCTGATTGCGATATATTGGTGATCGAGACCACCTTTGGCTCTCCCATGTTCCAGTTTCCCAAGCGTGAGGATATAGCAGTCGAGGTATATCAGTGGGCAGTAAACACTGTGATTAATGGAAGAATCCCTGCATTCAAGACAGACAGCATAGGAAATGCACAGGAAGTAATCAGCATCTTGAACCAGTACACAAACCTCCCAGTGGTGACCAACAAGTCAGCAACCAAGGTTACCGATCTCTACCGCCAGAAAGGATACAATCTTGATTCTGTAGACGCAGAGAGTGATGAAGGCAAGGAGTTACTGGAATCAGGAAAATGCGCCCTGATAACACCAAAAGGCAGCAAGCCCAAATATGACAAACTGGACATAGCCCTAGCGTCTGGCTGGGCTGCAATTATGGGTCGAAAACGCATCGCTTTTCCTCTGAGTGATCACGCGGATTACCGGGGATTAATGAGCCATATACGAAAATGCAAACCCAAACGAGTACTGACATTCCACGGCGGTAACATGACCAAAGATTTCCACAACCATGTGCGAAAACGGCTGGGCATAGCAGCGAGCCCACTCACAACAAGGATCGAGACAATCAACGGACCCAAGATGAGCAACGAGGTCCGCATAAGAGCCTGCAGCAAACAAATCATCAACACCATAAAGATACCCGGCTTCATATACCAACCAAGCTGGCTAACCAGCGAGATGACTCGAAGAGGATTTAGCCCCAGCGAGACAGAGAGCAGCTTAGAATATCTCATTGAACGAGGAATACTAAAAAACACGCCTGAAGGCGTCCAGCTATAACAAGTCTAAAGTTTTACTATCTGAGCATGTGGTACATCCCCAAAATAGATAACCGCACGCTCATGGACCATATTACAATCAATCGCAGCTTCTACTATCTTCTTACCCACAAGATTACAGATAGTAGCCTGTTTCATGGCAGCTATTGCTTCATCTACGTCTCCCAGTGTCCCTTTATAGAATCCCTCACTTACCTTGAAGGGCACTCTTCCACCCTCCAGTGTCTTGCCGAGGATTTCCTCATCGCATACAGCGACAAGCATATCCCTTCCATGGGTCACAGTCTTGACGTAGACCTTGCTCAATCTAGTTCTTTCCTATGCTGCTTCTAGCGCCGCAGGCATCACACTGGAGAAAGGACAACCTCTTGTCTCTCACGACCTGTGTGTCTGGGCGTCCGCATACTGGGCAGATGACATACTTGTTTGTGTATATCTCGATCAGGTTCTCGATGCTATCCTGATTAAATCTACCCTGGAAGACTACTCTGGTGCCATCAAAGTTTCCACGCGTAGCAGTCTCCTTCAATAGGAACTTGAGTAGGTGCTCGGGTTCTCTCTGTAGAGCCTCCGCTATCTCGTTAAAGTTCATTATTACGCTTCGTCTTCCCTGACGTGTTACCCTTGCTCTGGGGACTTGGAATCTGTCTTTCTCCTCGAGTTGCTCTGGTAGTTGCTCATATGCGCGTTTCAGCATTGATTTGTAGTCTTTTTCCATATTCTTCACCTTTGCAGTATTCGTTGCTTCTTACACCATCATTGTGGGGCTCTTGAAAAAGGTTTAGGGTTAATTTCTCCGGATGGTGAAATAGAGCATCAATACACCGAATGCTCCCACAACTATCCCAGCAGTCAACAGGATGTTTCCGATGCCTCCAAAGAAGGGAATCTCTACACCTATCCTCACATCAGCATCTACTCCTGCTGAACCATCAGCATTCATCATAACCAAATAATAGTTACCTGCCTCTGGCTCCCATGTAAGTGTCTGGGTGCCTGAATCTGATCCATGAACTATCCAGAAGCTATGTATTAGTGGGGGCGCTGACGGCGCGTCTCCCTGATGCAAGGTGAATTGGGGCTGTGTTGTCCCAGTATCAAACTCTTTCCACCCTAGATCCATGTCCACAATCTCGTGATACTCTATGGGTTCAATGTAATTGTAGGCATCCTGAACCCTGGCGACCCCTATGAATATCTCTTTCCCCGGGTCATTGCTCTCAGTGGTTACCTTGAATCTTAGGAAACCTCCTCTGGTCTCGAACCATCTCCATGCAAGTGGATTGATGTCAAAATCCATATCCTCAACTAGTATCCCATAACTGGACACCTGGAGCCTCTTCGTGTTACTCATGATGA
>CAZZFH010000276.1:0-3764 GCA_964653295.1 uncultured Candidatus Bathyarchaeia archaeon
TTTATTGATACATTTCTAAACATATGTTTATTTATTTTGCATTTTTATGGCAATTTTAATGAAACCCCCCTGTTTTCTTATAAAATCTCCATAAATCACTCCGCGCGGGCGCCAAACACGTTTAATAAAATAATAAAATACTATACATATCCGAAGGAAATAGATAAATTCATATACATGTGTTTACTTGAATTAAAAATCAATAAACAGTGATTAAAGATGTTCACACTAGACGATATAGATAAAAAAATCCTAGCAGAGTTACTCAAAAACTCCAACAGGAGCAACAGGGAAATAGCCAAAGCCATAGGCGTCTCAGCAGCCACAGTAATCAACCATATACAGCGCCTCGAATCAGCTGGAGTCATAACCGACTACACGGTGATGCTGGACTTTGAGCGACTGGGTTACGAACTCACAGTCCTCATGGAGGTCACCGTAAGCCGAGGCAAACTCATAGAGACCCAAGAAGAGATCGCCAAGCTGCCCTATGTCTGTGGGGTATACGATGTAACAGGTGAGATAGACAGCGTGGTCATTGCCAAGTTCAAGAACAGGCGTGAGCTGAGTGAGTTCCCAAAAGATCTACTTGGAATGGAGTTTGTGGAGCGTACAAACACTCACGTTGTACTGAATACTGTAAAAGAAGACTTCAGGATGATAAACAACCTCTAAGCAGAGGTTTCATCTTTTTCTTAACCCTTTTCCAGGTAACTTCCCTGTGTGTTCTCCTTTCTTGACCACTATCACTCCATTCACAATGACGTAGGGTATTCCCGCTGCGTAGCGCTGTGGGTCTGTGAATGTCGCGACATCCTTCACTGTCTCTGGGTTGAAGACTGTAATGTCTGCCTTGTATCCCTCCCGCAGTAGTCCCCTGTCTTTGAAGCCTAGTTTCTGCGCTGGGGCTCCTGTCATCTTCCGAACAGCCTCCTGTAGCGGTATTACTCCTTCATCTCTGGCGTAGTGTCCAAGGACCCTTGGGAATGTACCGTATAATCTTGGGTGAGGCACATTGTTTGCCCAAATACCCTCTGGAGCGATAGCTGAGCCATCGCTGCCAACCATGCCATAGGGGCTCTGCATCACTCGCCTCACATCATCCTCATGCATCCCGAACATCACGCTTGGGACCTGTGTATTCTCCAGTATCAGTAGCTTCACATAAGCTTCGAAGGGCTCCAGCTTCATCATCTCCGCTATCGTCTGGATATTCTTACCATTATACTGGGGATTATTCTTAGCGCTCGTGACCAGTATCTTATCCCACCCATAATTCAGACGGAGCTCGCTCTTGATCTTGGCCAACTTAACGGGGTCCCTCAGGGCCTCCAGCATCTTAGTGGCTCCCCCCTCATGGACCCAGTGGGGCAGCAAAGCCGTCAAACCAGTGCTAGACGCGATATATGGATACTGATCAAATGTGACATCAACACCCATGTTCCTATATTTCTCAACCAGTGCTAGGCTCTCCTTGGTCTTGCCCCAGTTCTTGACGCCGCTGGACTTGAAGTGGGCTATCTGGACTGGTGTGCCGCTGTCTCGTCCTATCTCGCATGCCTCAGTCACTGCATCCATGAGTGTTTCGCCCTCACCCCTGATGTGACTGAAGTATACCCCATCGTACTCCGCCACTACCTTAGCCAACTCTGTTATCTCGGGCTGCTTACCGTAGACACTCGGAGGATAAATGAGTCCAGTACTCATACCCCAAGCGCCATCCTCCATGGCGTCCCGCACATGACCCCTCATGGCCTCAAGCTCTTTGTCTGTGGGCTCCCTATTCTCGTATCCCAGTACATTAGCTCGTACCGTGCCATGGCCTACCACCGGGGCTATGTTCACCGCTGAGCCTTGACGCTCCAGTCGCTCCAAATAACTCGCCATGGTCGTCCAATCGAATCTGAAATCATCTGGGACCATGTTCCTGTTGTAGGTGTCTCTGTACTCCCTATAGCTCTTGTACATGGGTGCAGCGGAGTTGCCGCATTGCCCGACCACCTCGGTGGTTACTCCTTGCCTGATCTTGCTCTGGGCCATGGGGTCGATGAGGATGGGCATATCGCTATGGCTGTGGATATCGATGAAACCAGGGGCTACTATGTGTCCCGCTGCGTCGATAACCTCTCCACCAGAGAGTTTTCGCCCTATCTCCTTTATCGTGTCGCCCTCAATTCCTATATCTCCATGGTACCATGGGTTGCCGGTTCCATCGAGTATCTTTCCATTCTTGATTATAAGATCAAAATCCTTGCTTGTCATAACAAATGATAGCCTTGGAAGGTTAAAGAGTTTAAGAGGTGCTTATGGTTGGCGGATGTATATTCTCCCGTCCCCAGCCTCAATAGTGAAGTTGGTTGATCTCTCACCAGACGAGACATCAGTCAGGGCTTCATCAAAGCTGACCGCGGCTCCGTCTGGGGCAGCCACCACGAATCCGTTCTCGAACTCCCTCCAATAAGCGCCATCCACCTCATAGTAGTCGCTGCTTGGCTCACCGAGCTCAACATCATACTCATCATACCACCAAGCCTGACCATGATCTCTTGGACCAAAATCATAGGTAAAATAGGTGTTATCATTTAGCAAGCTCAGGGTTAATCCTAAGCGCATCTTCTTGATGTCGATCACTCCAGTATCATCGGTGTCCACACCATATATCACAATGTAATCGCTTGCCGCTGCTTCCAGCCCTTCATTGAAGCTCGTCTTCAACTGTTCTCCCATAAAGTTCTCCATCAGGTAGCCATCAAAGTACTCTCCATAAGCATCTATGTCTGAGAACCTCGCACCTGCGTTAAAGATCACCAGTTTGTCCTCGGTGTTGAGCTCTGATATCTGTTCATAGATAGCCCTAGTAGCTTCAAGCCATTCATCATCAGAGATAGATGGACTCCAGTACTGTTTTTCGACCACCATATCCACGATTATACCATCATGCTGTGGTTGAGCCAGAATCAACTTATAGAATGAGGTGACTAACTCGACCCACTGAGGGTTCCTTGGGTCCATTGCATAGATCTCTTCATGATTCCACTCCTCTGACGCCCAACCGAAGCCACATCTCTCTCCCTCCGCATCATGGAGATACATATCTTCAGTTATCTCGATGAGAGTATCTCGACCATAGTTTGCGACTGTGACGAGGAAGCTCATCCAGTCTTCATTATCCCAGACCCAAGTAGTAGTAAGCCCTGCGAGTAGCATCACCTCAGGATTATTTTCCTTGAGCCTTGCTGCCTCTTCGGGAGTAAACCATCCAGCCATCACTAGGTCTAATGGCTTCTGGCTCTCGATCAATTCATCTTTCTTTGCTAGCCAGCTGGCGATCTTGGGAAAATTTGATGACTCATCGGGCTCTTCAATTACTACTGGATTCTCAGTGGGGGTTTCTAGCTCTTGTGACTGTTCTTGTTCCCTTGGAACTTGCTTCTCTTCTTGATCAAGTAAAATGCCTCCCATGACTAGTACCGGAATCAAAACCGCAACCAATATCAGAATCCGTTTATTCACGCCCACACTGAACTCGGTTTTTATATAAATTTTATAGAAAAGGAAAAGGGGAAATAGTTAGATCTTGAGCCTCAGGAACTTTAGCATCTTGATCCTGCTGGAAGAGACGTTTAACTTATAGATCTCTACCAAGCCTTTCTGCACAAGGCTAGGTACTGAGCCGCTCTCCCGTGGAGAAAGATCCTTACACATGATGTCCCCTTGGCAGACCCGGTCGTATACCCTTCGCTCGGAAGTTGTCAACTTGGCTT
>CAZZFH010000277.1:0-3762 GCA_964653295.1 uncultured Candidatus Bathyarchaeia archaeon
TATCTCGCCAACTCTAATATCAAAACTTATTTCACTGACAACCGTAATATCTCGGTCATCCAGTATCTTTAACTTATCCACTTGTAATATTGTTTCTTCGGGTTTAGCAGGTTTTTTCTTTACTTTTAGGATGACTTCTCGCCCTACCATCATTTTGGCAAGATGTGATTCATCTGTTTTCTCAGGAAGGACGGTTCCGACCACTTTACCATTACGCATAACAGTGATTCTGTCTGCAATCGCCAATACCTCTTTCAACTTATGTGTGATGAAAATGATGGAGATACCCCGATTAGTTAATTTCCGCATTACATGGTAAAGTTCTTCTACTTCTTGGGGTGTGAGGATAGCAGTTGGTTCATCAAGAATTAATATTTCCGCATTTCTGTATAAAGCTTTGATGATTTCAACGCGCTGTTGAACTCCAACTGGCAGCCCTTCCACAAAATCATCCGGATTAATTTCTAATTTAAATTCTTTTGATAGCTTAATTAATTCTTGAGTGATTTTCCTCCGGTCTAAGGTAATGCCTTTTAGCGTTTCGACACCCAGCATAATGTTCTCGGTTATGGTAAAAACTGGTATGAGCATGAAATGCTGATGAACCATTCCGATACCCTTATCGATCGCATCCCTTGGAGAATTGAATACAGCGCCCTGTTCATTTACAATTATTTCACCGCTGTCAGAGTGATATAAGCCGTAAATGATATTCATTAATGTGGTTTTCCCAGCGCCGTTTTCGCCTAAAAGGGCGTGGATTTCCCCTTTTCTGAGATCAAAATCCACATGGTCATTGGCCAGTACGCCTGGAAATTGTTTCGTCAACTTGATGAAATCTAGTTTAAGTGTAACATTCGTTGCATGCGCGCGCATGGGGCCTTGTCGCCGTATCCGCAGACATTTCTGAGGTATGGATTGCGTCTGAGGCGTTTGACGAGGTCCTTGACGTAGGATCTGCTCGAGGACGGTGATCTTGGTCTTCTCCAGCTCGGCTTTGAGGGCCTGTTGCTCACGGGTGACCCTCTCATTGATCATCTCCAGGACGAGCTCGCCCCACCTCCCCTTAACGTGCTCCTCGGCCTCTCGGAAGCGCATCTCTCAGATCTCCGAGGCCACCTCCACCTTGAGGCTCATGACCTTTCCCCGTACTTCTCGCGGAGCTCGTCCATGAGCCTCGACTCCCGGGGGATGTTCTCGTCGAGGTCTCTAAGCAGTCTCGACCTTCTAAGCAGGCTGCGCGCTCTATCTAAGAGAAATCATCTGTCTGTTTAGTCCTTGTCGGGATAGCTCGAAATATGTTGACTCTAATAATTCGGATCGACTTAGCTTGATGTTAAACGGAAATAAGGCAGGGTGCCTCTCAAGCCGTGCCACTGGTAGCGCTGTATTATCTTCCGCCCTTAGTACTGCTTCAATTAGCCAGAGATTCACCCCCACGTTTTCCGACTCGATCTTCCTTGACTGGGTGTTAGGCTCAGTCTTCCCATTTTTTACCAACACCCCCCAGTCCCTCATTGATTGGAGTATCATGCCCACGCTTCTCGTCAATGTTGTCCTATCACCCCATTCAGACACTATTCCCCGCCTGATCTGCCCAGAGGTGACTTCGCCCTGAAGCCCGAGTAAACGCCCAGTTATAACGACTATATCCAGAAAAACGGGGTACGCCACAAGGATCATGCCCCAGTGAAGCCATAGTCTTTCATCCAGTCTGACTCTTTGAAAAAGGTCTAACCCTCTGTCACGGAACTCTCTATGATTCTCTGGAACTCTGATCCATATCCTCGATAACACATCAAGCGTTTTTCTTCTCGCCACTTCCCCAAGAGCTTCTTCACCAAAATAATCCTTTAATCTAGACTGGGCTTTCTCGGCGTCACCGGTTTCAATCAACGTCCTTGCCACAAGGTCCAGCCACTCCCGGGAGATGAACCGGCTGAACCCGATCCTCCTCAGCTTCATCCACGTCGCCTCGCATGCACGAAGGGAACGATAACCTCCTCGAGGCTGATCCCTCCATGTGTCACACTCCCCGTTTCCACCCGCTGGAAAGCCGTTTTTCCCTTAGGGAATAGATAAGTGTATCTAGCTCTCGGTTCCCCACCATCCCAGAGAATGCTTTCGGGATATTCCTCGTAAGCCTGTTCAGCGAACACTTTGTTCTCATAGATACGCACACGGGACCCAGCCTGGTCGACGAGTCCTCCCTGCCTGGGAACGCCGATCCCCTTAGCCTCTATGTTTCCATGGTCAGACCCAAGGTATACCTCATAACCATGGTCGAACAACGTCTCCAGAAGCCTCACCAAGGCGCCGTTTTCCATCCACCGCGTTACGATGTCGTGCATGCTTGCTGTCCCGAGGGTGGCTCCATGCATAGACTCATCTACGAAGTTGACCACTAGGCCGATAACCTGTTTATCAAATAGAAGCGAGCATTCTTCGATCTCCTTTTCATCGGTAAGCATTAATCCTCTTATGTACCCCGCCTCGTAGTTTGTGTTACTCCAGAATCGTTTCCAGTGCTTTTCATCCTCTCCTGTGCTGAGAAGGGTTTCCTCGAAGAAGTAAGGAGATTTACCTGAGAAGATTGCCTGCCTTGAAATAGATGTCAGCGTGGGAATCGCAGCGTACAACGTGTCGAGGCTAAACTCCATGGCTGGATTCTGTTGTTCGACTATCCGTTGAAGCACTATCCATTGATCAAGGGAGAGCCCGTCTATGATGAGTAAGGCTACTCGTTTTTTTGGGGCATCCTGAATCTTAGAGTACAGGTAGTCGCAAATTTGGCTGACGATCAATGGTTTCCGAAGCCTCAGGTTGTAAAGCGCCTGATGGTGTTTCACCGTCCACTGCGTGAACTTCTCCTGAATTACGCGATGAACCTTCTCGTACCTTTCTTCGAGTTCAGGGGAAAATTTACCTATCAGGTTTCTCTGGACTATTGCCTCTGCCCAGTTTAACGCCAGCCGCTGCCAGTCACTGTATAGATAGAGAGCACCCTGTAAGGTTGCTTCAACGCCATCAAGCATTTTCTCTAGAAGGCGGTTGCTTGATTGGATAGGTGTGTTCCTGACTCCAATGTGCATCCAGGCAGGCAGCCGTTCTGGGTGTAGGGCTTGGATGGGAGATAGACGCCTCTCCGTGAAGAGGGTGTCGATTAAGGGCCGGACAAGATGGTGCTCGAAAGGAACTTTAGAAGTTGATGTTCCTTCCTCTACGTCTTTCACGAATTCAGCCCATTCGGTTTGGATGTATCTATAGAAGGATTCACTTGTAAGCAGTTGATCTAGTGGGAGTTCTTTCAAATCTGGTTTTCTTTTAAGCTGTTCCGTGAGAAATGAGCAAAACTTTGGTGGGAGGGTTGTGTCTCCGTAGTGTATTCTCAGGAGAGCTGAGAACAGATCCTCCCTGGTGATGATGGTGTCGGGGTTGATCTGGTAGACTCTGGTCAAGACGTATTTCTTAGATGCGTTTTCCCCGAGTGGTTCTGTACCTGTATATTGTTGATGAGCCCTGAAAAGTCGGTCAATCTCTGAAGGCTTCAGCTCCGACACTACGGGGTAGCTTAACTGAGGGAAAAAGGTGTGAAGGGAGAGGTGTATAATCTTGGCCTTTACCAGAAGGTCATAAGGAATCACCGAGGACAGCCTGCTTCTAGGTACTCCTAACGCGAGCAGGAGCCTATGCTTAATGCCCGTATCCCATCCGCTTCTATAGATTGACTCGTATCGATGCCTGAAGCTGTATTTCTCCCTG
>CAZZFH010000278.1:0-3745 GCA_964653295.1 uncultured Candidatus Bathyarchaeia archaeon
TCGGGGTATATATTCTCGGTGCCCTAGCTTGATCCAGACTTAAATCTTGGAAAACCCATGATCAAGGCGAGAACATTTGGTTGAATTAGAGACTAGGATAAGGATCGGCGGTATAACCGATATGAGTACAGTGGATTGGTATAGCAATGTATCTCTGGTGGTCTTCTGGGCTGGATGCAACATACGATGTCCCTATTGCCACAACTCGCTACTAATACCAATAGACTCAGGAACCGAAGTAACTTTACACTACTTGGATGAACGCCTGAAACAGGGGATGTACCCGGTCCCCAGTCTCGACGCCGTAGTATTCACCGGGGGAGAACCCCTACTACAATCAGAACAAGTAATCGAGGCAGCCAAGCTTGTCAAACAATATGATCTGAAGCTGATGCTCGATACAAATGGAACCCTAATGGAAGCAGCTGAAAAAGTTCTTAAAACTGGGTTATTTGGTCGAGTCGCCTTGGATGTAAAGAGTCCACTTAACCCGGGTGCTTTCGGGAAGCTGTCCGGGGTTCCTGAGATGGCTGAGAAATATGTTGCCTCCATTAAATACACGATAAATCTCTGCAATGAGCTTGGGATACCCATTGAAGCACGTACCACGGTAGCCCCTGGCGTATCCGACCAAGAAGACTATATCAGGGCGATAGCAAAAGGGATCAAGGGCAAGATCGATGTCTATTATCTTCAGCAGTTTGATAACCAAGGAGACGTACTAGACCCAGAGCTCAAAGAAAAAGATCCACCCCTAAAAGAGCATCTAATCAAACTAGCCAAAGCAGCAATAGATGAAGGCGTCGACCCTGTCTTTATCAAAACCAGGTTCGAAGGACTGGAGCGGATAAGATGAGTACACAAAGAATGCTATTATTGATAACCGGGATGGCGGGCTCGGGAAAAACCACGCTATCGGAAATGCTCAGAGAAAACGGATACACTGTATTCACCATGGGGGATGTAATACGACATGAGGTAAGGATGAGGAATCAACCCCCCACCCCGGAGAACCTAGGCAAGATGGCTGAACAGATAAGAAAAACCGGGGGAGACGCAGCGGTAGCAAGAAAATGCATACCCCTCATTATAGGGGAGCCCAATGGCAAGGTTGCCCTCGACGGGGTTAGAAGTCTTGATGAGGTTTACGCTTTCCAAGAGGCATTCAAAACATTCCTTGTAGCGGTCCATGCTTCCCCTGAATCACGGTATCAAAGGCTAAAAGGCAGGGGGCGCAGTGATGACCCCGGCAACCGGCAGATATTCAGGGAAAGGGATCACAGGGAACTGGGGTTCGGCATGGGGAACGCGATAGCTCTCAGCGATTATATTATTCTTAATGATGATGGGATAGATAATCTGGAAAGAGAGCTGGATAAACTGATCAGGAAGATAAAGATCCTATGACCTTGATCAAGATTAAGGCGCTGTTACAGCCAACAGAAGACCCTGAGAGGGTGGTTCAAGCCATAAACAACCTGTTTGGAGACATCCCGCTAGATCATGACATAGAACAAAATGTGATCACTGGAAAAATCTCTGAAATTAATCAACTCAGAGATCTAAGAGCCAGGATAGCTCAGGATCGAATCAGGGTAACAATATATAATACTCTCTCTCGGTGGGCCAAGGATGATTATCTTAGCTTTGGTTTGAATCGTCAAGCAGCATATGCAGGGCATGTCTCATTGAATCTGACCAACGAGGACCCTATGGGGCCAATACAGGTGCAAATCAGAGGCGATGTCCAAGAAGCAATCGATTTTATCTCCCGTTAACCAAGGATGCAGTAATTATTGTCATTACATTTTCAACATTGCCTATGAGACTCGTCGAAAATCATATATTATTACATTTCGATTGGTAATAGATTCCTAATTTGCTCAAAATAGTCCTTGAAAATAGAAGTAGGTATTTCCATAGACTATGTGGCAATTAGGTTAGTTTCAGATATGGTAGGAGATAGAATGGCAAGAATATTACTAGTTGGGCTTGCAGGGGATAGCGGCTGTCAAGTAGCTGCACTCGGTCTCCATGAAGTACTGGTTGATATACTAGTTGCTAATGAGCCCATTTATGCACCCACCCTTCTCGATGTCAAGGATATTCCAGATAATATCGATGTGGCAATTGTTGAAGGTGGAATAAGGAATACTCATGAAGAGGAAATCATCAAAGAAATTCGAGAAAAATCTGGAGTAGTAATCGCGCTTGGGGCGTGTGCTGCTTTCGGGGGTATCCCTGGATTAGCTAACCTCAAGAAGGGTCCAGAGCTCATGAACACCATATATAACAACTGGAGAGGAACCGATAAAGGAACTATTCCTACCCACTTGGTTTCGCTGGATGAGCAGCGCCCCCTAAAGGATTTTGTTAAAGTGGATTTCTTCATACCTGGATGCCCCCCAGAGGTAACTGATATCGCATACACTCTTACCACGCTTCTTAGCGGTGAGGTGCCTAAGTATAACTCTACTCAAGTATGCGATGATTGCCCAAGAGAACGAATCGGGGAATTCACACCAGAACTCAAGAGAATACATGAAGAGATACCTGATCCAGATAGATGCCTGCTTGAACAGGGGTTCTTCTGCATGGGGCCAGCCACGATGGGAGGCTGTGGAGCACCATGCCCCCAATCTGGTAATACCTGTGAGGGATGCCGAGGAGCCTGCTTGGACGTATCTGATCAGGGTATGGCGATGATAGACGCCATGACTGGGCTCCTGACTAAGCTCAAAGACGAGTTTACTGTCGAGACATACGTAGGACAACTTTACAGATTCACATACGCGGAATCTGTGCTTAGCGAGATAGCGCGGAGGAAACACAAATGACCAAAGTAGAGATAGACCCACTTACAAGAATCGAGGGAATGGGAAAAATCAAGGTAGAAGTCCAAGACAACGAACTCAAAGACCTCAAATTCCAGATCACCGTAGCGCCAAGATTCTTCGAATATCTCTTAACCGGTAAACGAGCCGAGGAAGCCGCCAGACTCACACAGAGAATCTGTGGAATATGCTACGTAAGCCACCACATCGTAGCTGTAAAAGCAATAGAAAACGCGTGGGAGGTAACCCCACCAGAAACCGCGATAAAACTAAGACGGTTGATGAATGCAGGAGGCTACGTTACAAGTCACAGTCTTCACAGCGCATTCCTAGCCATACCAGACATGATTGGTTTACCTGCTGAGGCACGTAACTTTATCGCATTAATGGGAAAATACCCCGAGATAGGTAAAGCCGCCCTTAAAATACATGCATATGGAAACAAAGTAGTTGAAGCCACAGGTGGAAGAATAGTCCAAGTGGTCACATCTGTTCCAGGCGGACAGACCCTTGCCTTGAAGGAAGAACGAAGACGCGAACTCGTCGAGGAAGGCAAGGAAGTACTGGAGTTGATGAAAGTCTACGCTGACTGGGTGTTCGATTTCTATGAAAAAGACGCGCCAATGTGCAGCCAGTTCCCAGACATAGAGACAAACTTCATGGGACTAGTAAACGGCCCAGATAGCCACTATGATGTCTATGACGGAGACGCCAGAATAATCTCAGGAACCGGCAAAGAACTAGCACGATTCGACACTAACTACTATTATAATTATATCCAGGAAGCAGTCTGGGAGCACAGCAGCACTAAAGTACCCTACTATAAACCCGAGGGAGTAAATGGAATCATCAGAGTTGGACCCATGGCACGGCTAAACGTAGCCAGTAGACTACCTTGGCCTGTCGCCAAC
>CAZZFH010000279.1:0-3740 GCA_964653295.1 uncultured Candidatus Bathyarchaeia archaeon
CAACTATTGACCTCAATTCTGGCTGAGCTGCATAAGCGATCCCCTCTACCTTCTCGTCTCCCTCAAGCAGCTTCAACGCTACTCATCGTCTCGGGTAAGGGGTATTGGTAACTAGGTTGTCTCTGATCTTCTCTATTCTCTCCTCGATCTCAGCCCCATAGCTAATAGGCTGCGCTTTGGCTCCCTTTGAGGCGATTATTGCGGTCTTTACTAGTTCTGTGAGTCCAGCGCCCTTTACAGCAACCGTGGGAATAACCTGTACCCCCAGGGCTTCGGCGAGACCCTCTGTATAGACAAGGATTCCTTTTGCCTCAGCGATATCGATTTGGTTAAGGGCGATTACCATCCTTGGCTCTAATTCAAGTAGCTGGATCGTGAAAGCCAGATTCCTCTCAAGAGCACTTGCATCAACAACATTGATAATTACATCCGGCTGCTCAACCGCGATATACTCCCGGCTAACAACCTCCTCAATACTATAGGTGCTCAGGCTATAGATACCAGGCAGGTCAATTACATCGATCTCCTGCCCCTCATAGTTGAGGCTTCCCTCGGCGCGTTCAACTGTCTTTCCAGGCCAGTTGCCTACATGCTGATGGAGCCCTGTTAATTGGTTAAAAATAACGCTCTTACCGACATTGGCGTTTCCGGCTAGGGCTATATTGAGTTTAGAATCGTTCATCATGATTGGCTCTGTATACTATGGTGTGGTCCATGCGGGTGGGCTCTCTTCCAAGGCCGTCCTTCATCCTCCACCTCAATAAAGATCTGGCTCGCCAGTCCTCTTCCAAGAGCTAGACTGGTTCCCCGCACTTCTACTTCAACGGGTCCGTTGAAGGGAGCTGCGTTAACCATCTTAAGATAAGTACCCGGAGTCAACCCCATGTCTTGGATTCTTTTGGTGCTCTGTTTTCCACCCCTGATGAACATGACTTTTCCCTCTTCATTTTGTTTAAGATTGCTTAATTGGGTAACAAGTGGGTGGTCGGGGGCTCTAGATCTAGCCACCTCGCACTCATCGCAGTCCAGTACATCTAGGCTGCACTCAGGTATGGGATCGTCATCAATGCATCTCTCTGGTTTATTCAAGGCTTTGCATAGCGCTGAGGCGGTCTCATCGTCAAGACTGTGCTCCATTTTACAGGCTTGTTCGTGGACCTTATTTATTGGTAGTTTGAGGATTTTATGCAGGAAGACTTCTAATAGCCTGTGTTTGCGTACTACTTTTTGGGCTAACGCCATTCCCTTTCCGGTTAGCTGTGTGCCCTTGTATGGTTCGTATAGTACTAATCCTTCCACAGCGAGTCGTTGAATCATTTGTGTGACGCTAGGTGGGCTTACTTTGAGTTTCTCTGATAGGTCTTGGTTTTTTGCCAATTCCCCTTTCTCATTGAGGCTGTATATTGCTTCTAGGTATTCTTCTACGCTTGCGCTACTCAAACCCAATCAGAAATTTAGGCAAGCCTAAATTATTTAAACGTTTGTATTAAAACCGGACCTAGGCCAGCACGTAACTGTACCTAGGGACATCACTGATCCCGCCCTCAGATCGGGGATCAACACTCTCAATGATGTCGCCATTATTAACCATTGCCTCAAGCAACTCGAAATACGGGTTCATCACATAAATCCCAGCCTTACGGTAGCTACGCCACTCCTCAGGCGTCACATCAAAGACCTCTGCCCAGCCCTCAGGGTGAAGTGCATAGAATAGCTTCCTCACATCGATGCGACCCGCCTCTTTGATCTTCTCCTTGATGAGCTTGATAGCCTTGGGTGTGTTCATCACTAACTGCGGTATCTCTCTACCCGGGTCCATTTCATGAATCTCGATGTTGCCTCTTGTGAGTTTCATGACGCTGTTCTTGGGTGGCTGGAAGACTCTATCCATGTGTTTAGCCATGTCTTTGAGTCCTCTCCTGCTGCTGACGAACATCGCCTCATTCTTGCCTAGTGCTACGTAGCATGGCTGATACCAGTTGCAGATATACACCGTATCAGGCTCATCAGTGTGAATAACCGCAAGCAGAAATGTGCCTGTAAACTGTGGGGCTACATGCTGGAAAGCCTCCACCATATTCATGCCCTGTTCCATGGCGTCACTGAGCATGTGAACCGCCACCTCGCTATCAGTAATATCATCCACAATCTCCCCATAGCTTCTGAAGGTATGCTCCAGTTCCAGCTCTTTCCAATGCTCCTTGTAGTTAGCGATGCCCCCATTGTGCATCAAAGCGATCTTACCATCATCACTGATGTATGGATGCGCCATCTCATCCAAGTTATAGTCTGGATTCACTCGGGCGTTATCACTGTACCTGCTATGCGCCATTGCACATGTACCCTTGAGTTCGGTGATCTCTGGGTGTGTCTTCTTCACATGGTTCAATGGGCCAGCTGCCTTGACTATGTCAATCTGATCCCCATTCAAGACCCCCATTCCAGTGGCGTGGCCCCCGTAGAGGGCTTCTTGGTGCTCCAGTGCATTCAGTAGTACCTCTGTGATTGGTCTATCCCCGATGTAGACTGCGAGTTGACAATTCATCCTAATCGATGAACTGTGTGATTGGAGGTTAAAATGTTTTATCAGTTTTATTTCGGTATGGGATATCTCTGAAAGTCGCTGCTCCCATTGCCCAACTTAGTAATGTATCCCTGGCTGTAAGTATTTTCGGTTGGCTTTTTAATAATTATTGGCTGGAACACTCCTTCTGGGACCATATTTATAACTTATATGCTTTTTTAAGGGGGGTTTTATCCATTATTTAACAATATTAAAACAAAACCGTCGTACACTTCGTCTCCAGTGTATAGACATTTATACCAAAATGTTAATTTCACACATATTTCTATGTCGTATGTTAATATATCTGCATTTTTAGGCTTGAAATCGAACATTATTTTTAATAAAAATAAATAGTATAAACCCTGATTTTTTCCCTAACCACTGATCGTGGAACCAAGAGCTATCACAGGCTTGGTGAATCCCCAGAGCGAGGTATTAGCGGTAGCGGATTACCGGGACAGCAAGTGGATCGATTAGACCCGATGATGTAATATCTCCCTTATACCCCATTTCACTCATGGTTAAAGCAGCTATTTTAGAGGATGTTCGTAAGCTCAGGGTTGTTGATTACCCTGAGCCTGAGGTAGAGCCTAACGGTATTTTGATGCGTATGGAGCTGTGCGGTGTATGCGGTACTGACATGCATCTTTACGAGGGAAACATGAAGATTCCCTTCCCGGTCATACCCGGTCACGAGTGGGTGGGCGTCATAGAGGAGATAGGGGAGAAAGCCAAGGGCTACGAGGTCAAGGGGCAGCCATTGGATGTGGGTGATAGGATCATTGTGGTGCCGGGTACCAACAGGTACTGTGGTGAGTGCTACTTCTGCAGGTTCATGCCCCACAAACCAACCCTCTGCACGGGAAGAAAGGTGATGGGCGTCAACATGACAAGCGCCGAGGAGCCCCATCTATTAGGTGGGTGGGCTGAGAAGATCTATGTGAATGCAGAAAAGTTCTGGGTCTACAAGGTACCCGAGGAGGTTAAACCCGAGGTAGCAGTGCTAAGCGAGCCTATGGCTGTAAGCAGCAGAGCCCTTGAACGAGCATATGCGCCTGGTATGCCCACGTTTGGTGAGGGCTTCGGTGTTGGTCAGAGCGTCGTGGTTCAGGGAGCTGGGGCTATTGGTTTGCTTGCTATTGCGACTGCGAAGCTGGCTGGTGCCGGTAATATC
>CAZZFH010000280.1:0-1393 GCA_964653295.1 uncultured Candidatus Bathyarchaeia archaeon
CTTGGGGCGCAGCCGAGACCATAGACTGTCTCTGTGGGGTAGATGGCTACGCCTCCTTCGCGTATTATCTTTGCAGCGTACTGGATTCCTTCCTCGTCTGCCTTAACGATCTTCATTCAACAACAAAACGGGCAGCATCTTAATATGATCTACTCATGGGGGAAGATGAATCCCAGCGAATAGATGGTTAACATACCCAGCAACAGGAAGATAATATAGACAAGGGACTTTTTCCAGTCATTCTCATCATTAATCTCAGGTATCAACTCAGAAGCAGACAAGAACAAGAAAGCCCCAGCGCTAAACGCCACCATCCAGCCGCTAAGCTCCTCAACCATACCAATGAAGATCGAGCCAAAAACCCCCCCAACAACGATGCTAAGGGCAGCAGCGAAGTTATACCAAAGCGCTTTCTTCTGATCGATGCCCGCATACACTAGGATGCCATAGTCACCCATTTCTTGAGGGAGCTCATGGAAAGCCACAGCGATACTCGCAGCTACACCTACCGTCACTCCATTGATGAAGCTTGCAGCGATAATCATACCATCAATAAAATTATGGACAAAATCCCCGATGATATTCAGAAACGCAAAGCTCCTTGTTATCTCGATGCTGTTTTCCTCGTGTCCAGCAACTGGAAACTCATGGGTATGCCCATGTCCGTGGTACCAGTAAAGCCCCCTCTCCAAGAACAGGAAGAATACGAAACCGAAAGCTATTATTGGAAAAACAAGGTGTTCATCCACAAGCTCGATGGCTTCCGGCATCAAGTCAAATAGGGCAGCCCCCAGTATGGTGCCCGCAGAGTATGCGATGAGGAAATTCAGTATCTTGTGGAGTCTCTGCTCTGAGAGGCTCAGGGTAAATATCCCAATCAAAGATAACAGGCTAATCAAAAAAGTGGCTATTATTGTGTATAAAGTGCTGGAGAGCATAATTGTGTATGAGTAAGATCATTGAAAAAGATTTGTCCATCAACCTAGTCTAAAGTTATTGGCGCTATCAGGGTAAAACACCAAACCAGTATCGCCGACAGCCTCACCAACTGTATCCCCCGACAATAAACGCTCTAAAAAAACCATAACCGCGTCATCGGTCTCCTCAACAGTGATAGCCCCTCTCCAACCAACCACAACTCCAGCCCCTGTCTCCACCAAAGCAGATCCCAGATCCGCCTCATCTAAACTATTACAACCCATAACCAGAACTAGTCCCCCTTGAAAATCGAGGTTCCGCTGAAAGAAAGAGCTTGACAAGGTGAATACTGGATAATCTACCGATTTGCATCTCCCAATGTTTGCGTCTCTGCTGAGCTGTTCCAATACATGTTTCGCTGGGTCATATTCCTCATGGGTAAAGAGCCAAGTCCTGTTATCGAATACTCCTGAAT
>CAZZFH010000280.1:1403-3735 GCA_964653295.1 uncultured Candidatus Bathyarchaeia archaeon
CATATCCCAGTCAGTATCATAGAACAAATCCAGTGTTACCTCCTCTCCACGAAAAACTATCACATCATAGCCATTCTCGCTCAACAAACCACAAGTAGTCTCAGTAAACCCGAAATCAGTGTTCTCACCGAATAATTGATCCACAATAACAGCGGATTTTCCCGGCAGGCTTCGCTGTTTAACATAGACTGATAGACCTAGCAGAAAAATCAGTGTGAAAACTATCCCGATCTTTGCATTTTTCTCCTTCACATTCAAATGATAGCCGATTCTTTGTATAATTCAAGGGTAACCAGTAACCACGTTATCACCAATACAAGATCCTACTTAGTCCCATAATCATGTAGTTGCTACAGGGATACACTTTATATCCACCCCCACGTAACAGGAGGCAAATCATCGACAAACATACTGATCAAAATGAAGTTCCAACAACTAAAAGTCAAAGACGAGATCAAAAAAGCACTAGAAGAACTCGGATTCAATGAAATGTTCCCCATACAGGAAAACGCCATCCCCCCAATGCTGGAAGGAAAAAACGTAATGGGGCAAGCCAAAACAGGGACAGGCAAGACTGCCGCATTCGGCGTTCCCATGCTACAGATGCTCGACCCAGAGAGCGGAAACGTAGAGGGACTAGCAATCGCACCCACAAGGGAACTGGCGCAACAGATCACAGACGATATCAACAGCTATGGTAAATACCTCAAGACACGAGCCACACCCATCTACGGCGGCGTATCACTCAACCCCCAGATACAAGAGCTACGCAGAGGGGTAACCATAGTAGTCGGTACACCGGGGCGCCTCATCGATCACATGAAACGGGGCAATCTGAACCTACGAAACGTTAAGATGATCGTATTGGACGAGGCTGATAGGATGTTTGACATGGGCTTCTATGATGATATCTCCTTTATCCTCGGTAAACTCCCAGAGAAACGCCAGATCAGCCTGTGGAGCGCCACCTTTGACGACCGCACCATGAACCTAAGCAAGAGGTTCATGCCCCAATATGTTGAGGTCAACATGAGCCGAGACGAGATCGGCAACCTAGACATCACCCAGTACTATATGGTGATGGCTCACCACGAGAAACAGAACAACCTCAAGGAAGTACTCGAGTACTTCAAAGTAGACAGGGGCATCATATTCTGCAGAACAAAATACACCGTAGACAGGCTAACCAGCTACCTCAAACGCGAGAGAATACCCGCCGAACCCATCCATGGAGACTACAGCCAAGCAAGAAGACAAGGAGTGCTGGACGATTTCAGGGACGGCAAATACGACCTGATGATAGCCACCGAGGTAGCCGCAAGAGGACTGGACATCGATGACGTACCATACATCATCAACTATGATATCCCAGATGACCCAAACATGTACTTCCACCGCATCGGTAGGACAGCCAGAGCGGGTAAGAAGGGCACAGCCATAACCTTTGTCCTACCCGATCAGGAGCTTGAGCTGGAGCGTATCAAGGCTATTACTAAGACCGAGATAGAGAAATGGAGTCCGCCTCCAAGCTTCCTCTTCTAACCCGTTAAATAGGATATCATTATTCTAATCTGATATGAGCACGTACTTTGTCAATCAACCATCAGAGCAGGAGATAAACAAGAAAATCAAAGGCTTCTCTTCATGGCTAGAGATAGACCTAGACGCCATAGGTCACAACTTGGAAGAGGTGCGGAGACGCACAGGCGGGCGAGAGATCATTCCCTGTGTAAAGTCCAACGCTTATGGGCATGGGGTTGTGCCCATCGTGGCTTACATGATGGAACAAGGCGTCAAACAGGTGCTTGTAGCCAAGCTATACGAGGGAATGCAGCTCAGAGAAGCAGGACTAGACGTAGGGATAGTATCAATAGACCCATTGTACAGTGACGAAGATTATGATAGAGTAGTTGAGAATAATATCACCCAGACCATATACCAGCCAGAACCCGCGAGACGCCTTAACAAGGCAGCCGAGAAAGCAAGTAAAATAACACCCATCTGGATAAAGATCGATACTGGGTTAGGCAGAGTAGGAGTAAGGTGGAGCGAGGCAGTAGAGTTTATTGAGGAAATCAGCAGCCTCAAGAATCTACGGCTCAAAGGAATATTCTCTACCATGAGCGAAGCAGAGGAACTGGACAGAAAACAAGTCCAACGCATACTGGATATCGAGAAAATCTGCAACAGGAAAGGAATAGATGTAGGCATCAAAAGCATCGCCAGCAGCAACGCTGTCTTCCACAAACCCTACACATATCTGGACGCCACACGCCCCGGTTTAATGCTCATGGGGTTCTACCCCGAAGACGATGATATGGGTCATGGGATC
>CAZZFH010000281.1:0-3727 GCA_964653295.1 uncultured Candidatus Bathyarchaeia archaeon
TCCGCATATGCATCAGTGGCATCAAGAAACATATCTGGGCAGGGGCAGGAGGCGGAGGCAAAGCCGTGTTACCCGGGGTCTCCTCCATTGAGACCATACTCTACAATCACAGCATCATCAAGGGTCGTAGACCAGACAACAGGCGCATCTGGTGGATAAAGGATAACCCTGAGAGACAGGATATGCAGGAAACAGCGAGGATGGCACGCCTCAATGTCTCAGTCAACTGTGTCTATAATCACCGCAGGGAACTCATTGACTTGGCCGCGGGTCATGTGGATGATGCGTGGAAGAAGGCAGTAGGCATCTGTTACAAGGCACATAACTCACCCTCGGCTCCTGAGTCTGATATGGTCATTGTGAACGCTTATCCTCAGGCTGATCAGGATATTGACTGGTGGGGAGCCCAAGAGTCCCTCAGGGAGGGAGGTACTGCAGTGGCTGTTCACCGCTTCACAGCGGGAAGTGCGCTTCTCCATTACAGGGCTGAGCAGATGGGTGCTCCTTGGCAGCGTATCTGTGGTTATCCAACTAGGCGTTGGCCTGTGAAACAGGCAGACCGAATTTTGGTCTATACTGACCGGCTTTCTAAGAGACAGATGCTTACCTATGATGACAGGGTCGAGTGGTTTACAGACTGGGATATGGTATTGAAGCAGTTGATGGAGATTCATGGTGAGGAGGCTTCGGTTGCGGTATACCCGTATGGCAAGATCCAGTTTGACGCCAAGAAGAACCCCCTCGACATCTAACCCAGTAAAGTCTCTTCTTTTTCATTAATCAAGAGATATCCGGTTAGCTTCGCTCTATCTTCTGGTATTATTCTTGGATAAAGTGGAGCTCCACACCGTTCGGGTCTTTGAAGAAAAGTAGCTTTCTGTCTCCACGCCCCGCGCTATGTACCGGTGGGCCATCGAACTTTATCTTATCCTTTAGACTCTCGTATACTTCCTGCATGTTCTCGACCCGGAATCCCATGTGCCTGAATCCTATGTCTGAGTTTTTCCTCGGCGCCTTATAGGTCTCTTCGCCCTCTGGGAGCTGCATTAGCTCGATCATTAAATTGTCTTTTTCTATTACGCCTACTGTGTCGTTTGGACGTTTTATTGTCTCCAGATGCTTGAATCCAAGGTGTTGGTAGAAACTGATTGTGTTTTCAAGGTCTTTGACTACGAATAGAATATGGTCTATATTGATTTTCAAGGTGTTCTCAACTCCAATGACAGTGATAACTCAATGTATATGTGAAGTGAGGATAAAATCATCGATTCTGCGTACGCGGTCCGTACATGTGTGCTCATTCAAACAGAATGTTAATTTAGATAAAACTGGGAATAATTCGTATGATGTTCGTTGTCAGACCCGAAGTGAAGATTTTCTATCCATCTGCACATTTCGGATCATTAATCATACACAACCAGTATAACCAGAAAAAACATCCAGACCTGGAACAGTCTAAACGCCATCTTGAAGAAAAAATCCGAGAAACCTACCTATCCCCAGTAGACGAAGAGGTCGTCCAATGCTATGCTGACTATTATGGAAAATGGGGAAAAACATACCACATAGAGTTCCAGATTAACAGCATCAAAAAAGGAAGGGGCTTCCCCAATGTATCAACACACGTAGACAGCATGTTTATGGCGGAGCTAGAAAACAGGATCTTAACCTCGGGACATGACGCAGACACGGTGCAGGGAAGCCTAATTTACGATCTAGCGGACAATGGAGAAGAGTATGTCAAACTCAATGGCAAGAAACAGATTCTACTAAAAAATGATATAGTGCTCAGAGATGAGGAGGGAGTTTTAGCTAGCATCCTGTTTGGACCCGCTGCTAGAACATCTATAACTATGGAGACATTGAATCCTCTCTTTTTTGCGTGGTGCCCAATAGGAATCACACCTGAAGCTGTGGAAACACATCTATCGACAATACTGGGATACATGGACACCGTGTATGGAGAGACCAAGTCAACAAGATCAATACTCTAATCAATACAAGCATTCCAGTTTCCTAACCAACTTTTCGCGTGCACGAAATGAGGATAAAATCTCTTACCTTGTATAGGATAAGATTAATGGAAAAAGAGGGCTATGAGAGTACTCACAGTTCATTAACTGCTTTCTCTAGGTTCTTAAGTGCCTGCTTCAATGTGCTCCTGGGACAAGCGAGGTTGATCCTCATAAACATGGAGCCACCGGTTCCAAACAGAGTACCATCATCGAGCCAGAGTTTAGCCTTCTGCAACATGAAGTCACTTAACTCTTTATCATTCAAACTCAAAGAGCTACAGTCTACCCAGGCGAGGTAAGTACCTTCAAGTGGATAGAGCTTGAACCCAGGGATCTTCTCCGCGAGGAACTCTTCAAGATACTTGAGGTTACCACGCAGATACGTTAACAGCTCCTCTAGCCAAGCCTCACCATGGTTGTAAGCAGCATCCTGAGCAACCATACCAAAGATGTTGCTGTGACCACTGCCTTTCCTTACTAATGCCTGGAAGTCATCACGTAGCTTCTTATTAGGGATGATAGCGTTGGCGTTGGTCAACCCAGCCAGATTAAAGGTCTTGCTGGGAGCAACCAATGTAATGGTTCTCTGCATCGCATCCTCGGATACAATAGCAGTCGGTGTATGCTTGATATCACCCAGTATGAGGTCGTTGTGGATCTCATCAGAGACGATGATGATATCCTTCTCCTTACAGATCGCAGCTAGCTTCTCCAACTCTTCCCGTTTCCAGACCCGGCTCACTGGGTTTTGGGGGCTACATAGTACAATCATCTTTGTCCTGTCATCAATCTTCTCAGCGAGGTCCTCAAAATCCATCTCATAGTATCCATCTACGATCTTTAGCGGGTTCTCCACAATCTGTCGCCCAGTGCCAAGAATCTGATTCATGAATGGATAATATACTGGAGGCTGAACAACCACCTTATCGCCTGGCTGTGAGTAAGCTTGGATCGCGATACTGAATCCAGCTACAACTCCTGGGGTCCAGAGTATCCAGTCTTTCTCTACTCCCTTCCAACCGTGGCGCTTGTCCATCCACTTGATTAGTCCACTGTGGTATCCTTCGGAGGGTGTGGTGTACCCAAATATGGGGTGGGCTGCCCTTTCTTTTATAGCCTCTACGACCGGTGGTGGGCACGCAAAATCCATGTCCGCAACCCAGAGGGGGATAAGGTCATCGTATCCCGTTATCTGCTTCATGAGAGTCCATTTGACAGAGTTTTTAATGGTTCTGTCAATAATTGTTTCAAAGTCATACACCATAATAATCGCAAACATATGAGTATCATCGAATAAATGTATACCGTTTTTACACTGTTTACGCTATTTACTTACCGGGATAGATAATTATTAGAGTGAATATTTCAATAAAAAGCCTTGATTTATATCAGGGATATGAAAAAATCCAATCGAATGGATAATAAAAATGCATGAGGAATGCCTAGGCATCATAGAAAAGATCATAATCACCCAAGGTCTCATAGACCTTATTCACGGATTCATGAACCATTTCCTCGCTCTTGGCTCCAGTACAGACAAGCTTGCCTGACGCGAAAAGCAAGAGCACGGTCTTGGGCTCCTTCATCCTGTATATGAGGCCCGGGAACTGCTCAGGCTCATACATTACGTTCTCCAATAGGTCCGCTGCTGTCTCAAGATCAATCATGTGATGTAGGTTGGCGGATGCGACCATGTTCTGTATCACGGTCTT
>CAZZFH010000282.1:0-3718 GCA_964653295.1 uncultured Candidatus Bathyarchaeia archaeon
CTCTTTCCTTGACGTTCTTTGGTATATGTAATTGGGTACAGATCCTGTCCAGCTCAGCCAAAGCCGAGCTAAGGTTTCTTTGCTCTGTCTCATCAAACTTGCTCCGGTTATCGAATCTGCGCAGACGTGTCATCTTTATCCGGGTCTCGTTCTTGAGACGGTTTCCATTGTAGTCTCTGTCTGGTCTGAATATTGTTGATAGTCCTTTGTCATAGAGGGTGTAGCTGTAGCCGAGGCCTGTCCTGCTTCGGTCGTTGCGCTCAGTTGTTGTAAAGGCTCTCCACTCGGGTCCATGATTAATTATGTTCTGCTGTACTACGAGACCACATGCCCCGCAGACTTCTTCCCCAGAATCATAGTCTATTACTAGTTTTTCGCTTCCGCAACTTTTGCATTTTATGGTGAGTAGCCTCCGAACCTAAAAGGTGCCAGTCTTGTATGAGGCAGGAATTTTTGATTATAAGGTTAGCGTGTACAGTTTCCTTCAACTGGTGATAACCTATATATGTGTGTTCGGTTGTGTTCATGTGAACCCTTGAAATCCATTGATCCATTCGCCAAAGGAAAAACCGTCACCAGAACTATCAGGATAGATGAAGGATACGATGAGATAATAAAATATGAAGCAGAGAGACGAGGTGTAAGCGTCAATACAATCCTTGATCAACTCCTGAGGAAATATGTGCAGAGCTACAGATACTTTGAGAATCTCAGCGCTGTAACGCTCTCAGCCTCTAGCCTTCTCGCTTTATTGGATATAATCGAGGAAGAGGAGATTATTGAGATAGGAAAAGAGCTGGGAAAGGAGAGACCTTACGAGCTAATATTGAAACGGGGAATCAAGCCCAGTTATGAGTCGGCGAAATGGTATATTCTTGAGGTTCTTGGGGATCAGAGTGGATGGTTGAGCGCCTCTATTAATGTAAGAGGAGGAAATGAGTTCATTCATCTGAGCCACCCGTTTGGGTATAAGTGGAGTCTTTTCTTACAGGGATACTTTGGGACATTTTTCAAAGAGGTGGTGGGTGTGAGTCCTGAGACAGATGTGTTATCATCTTCCATCACTTTCACCTTTAATGTAAAGGATCTTGAAAAAGCCCGGACACAATAGGTGGGGCACCCAAGAAGCCGGGTGGTTATGCGTTACCTTTAATACGCGAAATCACTCAATGTGATTAAAATCAACCATTGGGGAATATGAATGGCATTTAGAATGGCAAAAGTCGGTGAACTGAAAGAGGGAAATTACGCTATCGTTAATGATGAGCCTTGCCAAATCGTACAGATAACAAAGAGCAAACCAGGAAAACATGGAAGCGCAAAGTTCAGGTGTACAGCAATCAGTCTATTCGATGGAAGAAAACAGAGCTATGTTGCCAGCACAGACACAAACATCCAGGTACCTATCGTTGACAAGCGGAGTGGACAAATAGTTAGTGTCTCCCCTGCGAGCATCCAGCTCATGGACCTTGAGACATATGAGATGAGAGATGTAACAAAGCCAAACGATGATGAGATCGCTAACAAGATCGAGGCTGGAAAGGAAGTCGAGTACTGGATAATCCTAGATCGAGTAAAGATCCAGAGAGTCAAGAACTGAAGGCGCCCAGATGAAAAAAGTCCATCAAATCAGGCTTCGCCCCGGGATGACCGTGGGGGAGTTGGCTGAGGAGATGCGTCTAACTGGGGTTATGCAGGGTGGACGCGTCGGCAGAGCCGCTGATATCCTAGCTGAGATGTTTAGTGACCCAAGTTATACTGTTTTTATTACACTTAGCGGACCACTGGTGCCCGGCGGGCTGAGAGTCATTATCAGGGATCTAATCAAGGATGGTTATGTTAACGCTGTAATGACTAATGGCGCCAATATGGTCCATGATTTAGTGGAGGCGATGGGAAGGACTCACTATGTTGGCACCACGAATGTGGATGATGAGAAACTATACCAAGAAGGATACAACAGGGCTTATGATATCTTCATCGAGAGCGATACTTTTGTGGATATTGAGACATATGTTGGAAAACTCATAGACGATATCCCAGAGGAAAAAAGAGATGGTATCGCAATCCACGAGTTCCTTAATGAGATTGGTAAACGGTTAACCGACGAGGAGTCCATACTCAAGGCAGCCGCAGATAAGAATATCCCCATTTTCAGCCCGGGATTCCTTGACAGTATGCTTGGTATTCCTTTGTGGCTTTATGGTAAACAGAAAAAACTTGTCTTCAATCCCTTGAAGGATTTTGATCTCTTGGCTGACATGGTTTTTGATGCGGAGAAATCAGGTGCAATAATCCTAGGTGGAGGTACACCAAAGCATCATACCCAGTACATGCACACGTTACGTGAGGGATTGGACGCAGCTATACAGTTAAGCAGCGCAAGGGTAGAGGATGGGAGCCTAAGCGGTGCACCACTAAGGGAATCCATCACATGGGGGAAGCTCAGGAAAGGACAGCTTGAAGAAAAAACCGCCACAATCTTCGGGGAGGTAACCTCCTTGTTCCCACTGATTGTTGCGGCTGCGTTGGAAAAAATAGAGAAAAAAGGTTAGTCTGTTTAAGCAAAGTGTTCTGGACCAATACATCCAGCCGTATAATTCTTGAATTCGTCCCCACAGAGTTCAGCTATGAAGTCACCGTCCCACCACTCAAATGTGGTGATGTCCTCATGAACCACCATAATATGAGGCACCCCTGCATCGACAGAGGTCACCTCACCTACTCTTAATGGAATCGTCTTCTCCACGCCATCCACAGATAACACATAGTCCGCTTTTCCAGATAGGAGAAGCGTGTACTGCTTATTGGGGTGAATATGGTTTCCGCGATAGGAACCAACCTTTGTCTCTAATACCGAGTAAAATTTACCATCTCTCACGAAAGCATAGCCTTCGCCTATGCCCTCGAATGTTCCCCATTCGTTAAGATTTAGACTGAGTTTTGTTCACATCCTGTAGGATACCAGAAAGCGTTATTCCTTTATTTATATATTTTTGATAAATGGATTCCTCTGGGAATATGGTATAAACATTACATATGCCATGAATAATACACATTAACAGAAAATATTACGCAAAGAATAAATACGATAAGAAAATTCCTGTAGGCATGCTGCCATCGATCGATATTATTCCTGATAGAAGGAGAAAACTTGGACTAACCCAGAACCAGCTTGCAGAAATGGCTGGAGTAAGCCAGAGCTATATAGCCAAACTAGAAGCTGGTAAAATTGAGCCAAGTTATCTCAAGGTCAAGGCGATTTTCGAGGCTCTCGACAAGCTTGAGCGCCGTAAAGAGGTGCAGGCATCAGAGATTATGACGGCAGACCCTGTAGTGGTTCAACAAATATCCACGGTTCAAGAGACTGTTGAGATTATGCGAAGGAATAGTTTCAGCCAGTTACCTGTCTTTGATGGAGATAAACCAGTAGGGGGAGTAAGTGAGAGAACACTGCTGGACCAAATATTATACAACGAGGATGGGGTGCCTGCGAGTAGAAAACAGGTAAAGGAGATTATGGATGAGGGCTGGCCCATGGTGGCGGAGGATGCTCCGTTATCTCTGCTTTCTAACTTGTTGAAGTATTATCCTGCGGTGCTTGTGAGCTTCATGGCATACGAGATTGAAACCTTTCTTAAAAGTAATTTGTTTAAGCGCTGAATAGCTCAAGGAGGTCACCCTTAATTATGATTTCAATCACTTGTCCTCTAAACTT
>CAZZFH010000283.1:0-3703 GCA_964653295.1 uncultured Candidatus Bathyarchaeia archaeon
TCATATGACGCCCATCATCTATAATCCGATGAATAACATCGCCCCCAACATCGTCTACAGCGCGAGAGGCGACGAGGTAACAGATGTCATCATCAACGGCGACCACGTTATCGTCGATAAAGTTGTTCAAACCATGGATGAGGCAAAGATCATAGAGGATGCCCAGCGTGTAGCGGTAGAGATCGCTGACGGCGCAGCCCAGAAGTTCCTCGATGGGAACGGCTGGCTTGCACGCGAAGTCAAGAAGGGTCTCTACTAACCCTGTTGTAAAATTTTCTTTTCAAAAATACTTTAACCTATATTAATCAGCGAGTATTTTGTGAAAGACTCCAACCCAGATAGAAGAAGCCTGATTCCATTAATTATTGTAATTGGAGCAGTCTTTTTTCTGATAGGGTTTCAGTATATTGATCAGCTAGATCAAGAGCCTGCATCAAATGATTTGGCGAATTGGACAGTAACGATTGGGGTGATTTGCCCGCAAACAAGTGAGTTAGATGCTTACAAATTTCTAGCAGAACTTGCAGAACAGGACATCAACAAACACTTGAAAGAGCAGGGAAGCTCCCTTGATTTTAATTTCATAGTAGGCGACGCACAAGGACAGAGTATAAATGCCTATGATATAGCGAAACAGCATTACGATTCGGGCAACAAACTCATTGTAGGGCTAAGCTGGAGTAGCCAAATGGACACCTTCATCAGTTTTGCGAGAGAAAATAGATGTTTGATAATATCCCCCGGTTCCACTCAACCATGGCCATGGAGATTGGCACCATCAACCTACAGGCTTTACCCCGCGGATCATCTTTACACGATTCCATTAGCAAAGGCTATGGAGAGCATCGATATTAAAAAAGTGATAATTCTACAGTTAGACACAGGCTTCGCTGATATAATGCGTGAAGAGTTCATTGGAGAGTTTAAAGAAGAACATACAGAAATTTTAATCGAGGCTCAGAGCACTGATACGGAGTTAGAGCAGGCGACTATTAGATTAAAGGATGAGATTCAAAGAGCAACTAATGAACATGGTGAAGACCATGTCGCCGTATATTATATTGGGTTCAGTGATCATCTTGAGAAGATTCTTGGCTCCGCCACAGATGATACCATTTTTAGTGTTCCATGGTTTGTCTGGAACTGGTATAATTGGTATGAGGATATTGGCATCAGTTACAGCGGTTTTAAAGAGGATGTAGGCATTCTAGCTCGAATCAAGCTAATCGGAGCCCACCCAGCCATACCGGATAACCCAGTTTTCACAAGAATTAACGAGGAATACTTGGAGAGATTCGGTGAACCAGTTTCCATGATTCATGGGAACCTCTATGATGGGCTCTGGCTCATGGCTCTCAGCGTAGTTGAATCAGGGTCTATTGATGGAGCTTTGGTGGGGGAGATGATTCCACTTATCTCGAAGAACTATGTGGGTGTTACAGGTAACTGTAGTTTCAATGACTGGGGAGACCGATGGGAAGTAGACTGGACACTATTAGGATATAAAATAGAAGGAAACACCACCAAGGTCACCCAGTTTGGGTTATTCAACTTTACAACCGGGAAGATAACTTGGTACGAAAATTAAGAATAATATTAAGATAGAGAGCCTCATGTATCTCTATGAGACACCTTTGGAATGCACGGGTCCCCATGAGGGATGGTGTGCATCTTTCTGCCGATGTTTACCTGCCTGATGAGGAGGGATCGTATCCCGCTGTGGTCATAGGCACTCCCTATGATAATACTATGAAGAGCCATGTGGATATGGCCAGCTTTTTCGTAGCCCATGACTACGCCTTCATTATTTATGATGTCAGAGGCAGGTATGATAGTGATGGGAAGTTCTATCCCTTCTTCAACGAGGGCCCTGATGGCTATGATCTGATTGAATGGGCTGCATCTCAGCCATGGTGCAACGGCAAACTAGGGATGATGGGAGGAAGCTACAGGGGCTGGATACAGTGGGCCACAGCCAAGGAACAACCACCACACCTCACCACCATGATCCCAACAGCGACAGGAGGCAACTGGCTCAGAGAATTCCCACTATTCAACGGCATACCATGCCTCTGGATGTTTGGTTGGCTCAACTTCGTGGGAGCCAGAACAAACCAGAGCCTAGCAGGGACAACGGCGGACTGGGAGCGAATATACAATACGTTGCCCATCAGCGAGTTACCTGAGGTGCTGGGTCGTAAGTTGCATTATTGGAAGGAGTGGATGAGCCACCCAGACATAGATGATTTCTGGAAAAAGATCGTATTCACAGAGGAAGACTTCAAGGGAATAAACATCCCAGTATTGCACATTACAGGCTACTATGATGGGGACCAACCCGGAGCCCTCCACTATTATAAGGGCGCAGTAGAACATGGACCAAACCCAATGCAGCAGTATATGCTCATGGGTCCATGGGATCACGCTGGAACAAGGTTCCCCAAACGGCATCTTGGGGGGGTAGATTTCACCAATGAGTCATTGATGGAGATAAAGTATGTTCATCTCGAATGGTTTGATCATTGGCTCAAGGGCAAGGATAACGGGGTAAAGGATTGGCCATTAACCAAGTACTATGTGATGAACAAGAACAAGTGGAATGAATCAGATACTCACTGGCCAATAGAACCGGAGAGAACACCATACTATCTAGACGGTGAAGGAAAGGCGAACACATACAATGGAGACGGAAAACTAACAGGGAAACCCGGTGCAGACCAACATGACACCTATATCTACAACCCTGAGAACCCAGCCATGCCAACCAAGAGCTTCGACTTCTATGGAGCTGGTGAGGAGGTACCGCTGGATAGACGCTACATGATAAGAAGAGACGACCACCTGGTCTACACCAGTGAAACCCTAGATTCGCCGTTAACCATCAAGGGATCACCAGTCACCGAGCTCAACGTGAGCAGTGACTGCCCTGACACTGATTTCTTCGTGTATTTGATGGATGTATACCCGGATGGTCGGAGCGTATTGGTTAGTCAGGGTTTGATGAGGGCGCGTTACAGGAATGGGTTGGAGAAACAGGAGCTGATGAAGCCCGGTGAGGTCTACAAGGTAGCCATTCCCATGAGCACAACGGGAAATCTGTTCAAAAAGGGTCACAAGATGAGGCTAAGCATCACAAGCAGTGAATTCCCACGATATGGGCGCAATAACAATACTGGAAACCCAATAGACATCGATACTGAGATCAGGATAGCCGAGAACACCATACACCATGGAGGCAAGTATCCTTCTAGGCTCCTCCTTCCCATTGTTTAATCGAATACACCCTTGCTCTGCCAGATAACCAGTATCAAGCCACAGATAAACGCCAAAGCATAATGGTAGCCATTGAAGGAGAGCAGGTTATTCACAAACTCAACATAGAAGATGTTCGATACTCCTTCCTCAAACAGGAACTCGACAAAGGGCGCTGAGGATACTATGGTTCCTATGAGTTTTCCTATGATGAATCCCAGTAGAAATTGTATGATGGCTTCTCTGGTTAGTATCTGAGCCATATCAGAAGTGTTTCTGGTAGAGTATAATAAATTAACCAATAGACACGCTACATGGCTTGGGCAAGCAATGAATCCAAGCCCTGCATGCCAACGGCTCCAATCCTTTGACCCACAGGTCTACCGTTTTTAAAGACGATAAAGTTGGGTATACTCATTACGCCGAACTGGGCTGCTGTCCTCTGATTGTA
>CAZZFH010000284.1:0-3700 GCA_964653295.1 uncultured Candidatus Bathyarchaeia archaeon
GCCCCTACTTTCTCTAGGGCTGCTCTGAGTTGTCCACGGTATCCGGTTAGCTTGTCCTCCGACATGTAAATCAGAGAAAAGAAACGCCTCTACATGTATTAAAATATGGTTAATAGGTTCCAGATATAGCCCCTTTTTTTCTATTGACTCTATCAGACGTTTAACCATGAGATGGATCATGAAGTAGGTTTGTTCTGAATCGAGATAGGATTCTATGGTCTCATCAAAGTAGATCCAAGCCTCAGCTGGGAACTCCTCGTCAGCAAGACTCATGACTATGGTGATAGGCACATTGGGGAGAACAGAAAGTTTGACTGCGATGTCACCTACTGGAAAATCTACTTTTTCTCCACCGAGAATCTCAGTAGCGTGTATCAGTTTTTCAGGGTTTGAAGCAAAGAAATTCACTAGCGTGATAGTTTCCCCTGTGTATCCTCTGCATACGAAGTGGTTTCCCCTTAACTGTTTTGATGAGATAGGTTTTCCGGTAGGCATCGTTTCAGTTGCATTGCTGTAGGCGGATAAGACATAGAAGAGTGTATGAGATATGCTCCTGTATGTCTTCGACTCTGGTTCAACATGGTCTCCGCTCAGTGTATCCACTATTTCCCCGGTCTCGGTGTCTATATTAAAACCCAAGAGGGATAATACTGGTTTATCTGGATACCCGTTTCTCCCCGGCAATTTTTGCATCTTCTCGGCGCAGTTCTCCCAAGTCCAGAGTTCAGAAGGATGAGACATGAATGAAATACTACGCTTCATATTATTATCAGGCTTGGTTCAAACATCGTCTCCTTTAGAGCCTGTGGAGTATTTCTTGTTGAATTTGCTTAGCTGTCATGTCCCTAGATGGCATATTGGTGCACTAACTACACCTTTAAAAGGTGTATTCTTATATGCTTTAGTTGCGTTGAGTGAACAGATACCAGTGACAGGACAACCACTATACACCGAAGAGGAGTCAGTCTTCCTCAAGGTTTTCGGCAGATCACCCCAAATGAGACTCATGGACTTTTTCCTAGATAACCCCAACCACGACTTCACTAGAGACGAGATAATGAAAGCCATCGGAATGGCCAAACGCACCCTCTATGAAGCACTGCCTACTCTAGAAAAAGAGAGAGTCATCATGATATCCAGAAAAATTGGTCGAGCCGAGCTATTCCAACTCAACAAAGACTCACCAATTGTCAAACACTTCAGGAACATCGAGGAAGAACTGGTGAAAAACAATATTCCGCAGTTAGAAATAGATGACTAAGAAAGCAGTTTACCTACATAGACGTTTTCTTTCTGGTATCCAAGTCGCTCATAGTATTGTTTGGTTCCTAGGGCGCTCATCACGATCATTCTATCCATATCGTATTGTTCTTGGGCGGTTTTCTCGGCTTCAAGCATTAGCTTTTCCCCCCAGCCTTGATGCTGCCAGTCCTGAGCCGCCTCTCCCACGGGGGTCATCTCGCCATAGACATGTAGCTCCCTGATTAACCCGGTTTTGCTGGTTATCTCGGGTCGGTGTGGGTTCTCGCTGGGTATCCTGAGCCTGATGAAGCCTATGAGGGTCTGGTTTTTGTCCTCGGCGCTGATGAAATCCTCGATTCCCCCAGATGCCTCGTATTTTCTGTGAATGACCCCCAAGCTATCAGAGTCAACTTGAACCCCGTCTCGCGTCCTGTGACCCACCTCCCTGCACCTGATACAGTTGCAGCTGGTTCCAAGTTCTTTGAGCCTCGCCTTCACAAGCTGCCTGAGGTTACTCTTGGTCACCCCAGCCTCGATCTGGTGGAGGGGGATGTCTCTCTGGACGCGCATAACCCTGATCCAAGGTGGAATAATCGGTTTCACCTTAGAGAGAAGCTCTACGCCGTCCTCTGTTGTGAAGGGCTCATACTCGTTGTTGGTCCACCAATCATACAGACGGGTACCCTTTACGACCAGTGTGGGATAGATTTTCAGCATATCCGGTTTGAACATTGGATCATTGAAAATAGTCTTGAACCCCTCAAGGTCTCGCTCGAAGCTGCTGCCGGGTAACCCGGGCATCATATGGTAGCATATTTTGAGCCCTGCGTCTTTCATTACCTTGGTGCCGTCTACCACGTGTTGAACAGTATGACCACGGTCAACTAACTCGTAGATATCATCGTAGACATTCTGGACACCTATCTCGACTCTTGTTCCCCCTAAGTCCAGCATACCATCAATGTTACAAGGCTCAAGCTGGTCTGGGCGGGTCTCAAAGGTAATACCGACATTCCTAGTGCTGCTGGTCTCAGCGTTTAACTTGGCTTCCTCTAGGCTATCTGATGGCTTCATGGTGATTGCATCAAGACAACCCTTCATGAACCAGCGCTGATAATCGATTGGAGAAGCAGGGAATGTACCCCCCATAACAATCAAATCAATCTTATCAACAACATGCCCAATAGCCTCAAGCTGCTCCATCCTGCTACGAACCTGATCAAAGGGATCAAACTCGTTCTGAGCCCCACGCATGGCAGCGGGCTCATGCCCAGTATAGCTCTGGGGGGAATCATTCTCTGGTCCTCCTGGGCAGAAGGCGCATCGCCCATGGGGGCATGCATAGGGTTTGGTCATGACGGCTACAACGTTTACGCCGCTCATGGCTCGTGTTGCCTTGCGTCTCAGTATTGGGATGAGTTGTTCTCGTTCATCGTCTTCCAGCAATCGTATTATCTCAGAGTTTGAAGGAATATAACCAAAATTATATTTTTGAGTGACCTCAAACTTTGCTTTCTCAAGGTCCCGCCTAGTGGGCTGATCCTTTGATAATAGAATATCTATGATCTCTCTGAGTGGTTGCTGCAATGTTGTTCATTCAGAAGTAAAGAAGTTAAAAAAGATTAGCGTCTACGACCGAATTTATTATCTCGTGGACTCAAGACCCTGGTCTTGTAGTTGCTTCTATTCCTCTTCCTTGGGGTAGGGCTCTTCTTTGGAGTACCCTCTATCTTTGGGGTCTGGGACCTTACCTTCCCAGCTTTTGTTAATGAGCCGTGTGTTGGCAAATTATTTCACTGGAACCCTAACCTACTGGGATTGTTAAAAACCTTATGGAGAGAATGGGGCGTCATGCCCGGGAACCACCAGAACCGGGTTCAGATCCCTGATTTTTCTCAGGCTATTTATCGCTACTTCCGCTTCTATGTTCTTGGTGACCACGCTGGGTGCGCGCAGCTCCAAGAGATCCTCTTTGACTATAGCAGCATCACCAATTAGCGCGACAAGACCATCGTCTGTGTCCACCAATGCGGATATGCTGCCCGGTGTATGACCGACGGTCTCAATGATTTTGATGTTCTTAGTAACCTGATAGTCGCCTTTAATCACTTTTTTATCCATGATGCCAAGGAATGCAGCGCTAAACTCTGGCCAGTATAGCCTGTCTATGTATTCTAGCTCTTTCTCGTGGATTACCAGTGGTTTGCCCTTGAACAAATAGTTGGACTCTATATGGTCATAGTGGCAGTGGCTATTGATGACCATATCAATGTCATCTGGGGTTAGATCAAACTCCCCTAACCGCTTCTGCAGTGTCCCGTATCGTCCAAGCTGTAGAATACCGGGATCAAACACAATGTTTTTGCCCTCGTCCCGTATCAAGACGGTGTTCGTGCTACCGAGACTGAACACCTTTCCATCATATACTTCATTCACAGTCTCCTGAGGCATTGGGGTC
>CAZZFH010000285.1:0-3690 GCA_964653295.1 uncultured Candidatus Bathyarchaeia archaeon
GCAGAAGCACTGGTATTCGCAGCCAAGGCTGGGGTCGATGTGGAGAAAGTGCATCAAGCCGTATCAGGTGGAGCCGCAGGAAGCTGGCAACTCACCAACAACGGAGCAAGGGTGCTGAAGGGCGATATGTCACCGGGATTCAAGATCAAGGACTACCTCAAGGACCTTGGGATAATCATGGAGACAGCCGATGTAAACAAGATGCCCCTACCAGCCACAAGCCTAGTGCTCCAGATGTTCCGCCACTGCCAAGCAGAAGACATGCTACAGGATGGAACCCAAGCAGTAGTAAAGGCAGTTGAGAAGCTCGCTGGAATAGACTAGCCTAATCCCCCATATTTTCCTTGATTATTTCAGGTATCGTCTCTGGGTTCTCAAATACGTGGAACCCCTCCATTTTTTCCAGACGCCTCACGTTATCGGCGTCCTCCTTCCTAACCCGCAGCTTGATGGTTTTCCCTGACGGGATAATAGTCTCGATAATGCCTTCCCTGAAGTCCACGGGCATGATATACACCTCAACAAAGCCCTTGACCCCCTGAACAGCGGCATTCGTGATGAGGGTATCAGAAACACCTACCACGATCTTTGCCACGGAATTGCTGGTGGCTGGAGCTATCAACAAGAGATCATATCTCCCAGACTGGAGCATACCAGAAAGAAACGGCGTATTAGGACCCTTCTCAACATAATGTTTATCGAAGCCTTTCAGCTCCTCACTCAACCTGTAATACTGGGCTACGGTCTCAGCAGCTCGGGATAGATAAACATGGACAATCAATGATTCCTCATATTGATCTTTCAGGCTTCTCATGACCTCATAGGTTTCCCTAAACTTGTCCCCGCTCCCGGTTAATCCCCAAGCTATCTTCATTGATTGTGCTCCCTCATGTACTTGTCTAGGCGTTTTATGGTCATGGATAATGACTTGAATCCCTCCTCATCTCCCATCACTCCCTCCAATGAGTCTCTGGACCAGAAGGTAGCCCCAAGATTAGCTCCAAAGGTCCCCCCACTAACAGGCACCCCACCATTCATAACAAAAAATGAGGCTATCTGCTGTAATGCAGGCTCCTGTCCCCCAGCGCGGTCTCCACCCACAGCGAGGGCGATAACCGGCTTATACCGGAATACCTTGTGGTTCCGAGATAATAGGGCTCTGCATCTGTCCATCAATGTCTTCATTTGTCCACTCACGTTACCATTGTAGACCGGCGTGGCGAAGACATAGGCATCTGCTTCTTCCAGCAGGGGATACAGGGTGTTCATATCGTCCTTGAATACGCAGCCCTCTCCCTTCCTGCAGTAATCACAGTGGGTGCAGAAGTTGATCTTCTTGCCCATAACGCTCCAGTACTGGGTCATGTAGCCAAGAGTCTCAAGGCTCAAAAGGGCATGCTTTAGCACATGCTCTGTGGCTCTGGGTCTGGGGCTTCCTGAAACACCTAGGATCATAGGTTTGAATCTGATGGACACTGTATAATACTTGTTCTCTGGGGTCAACTATTTTTTAAACAACTATGCCTATTGCTTATGATTAATCAGTGAGCATACGAGTATTCCTCAACCCACTAAACAGGGAAATATACGCCGAGAAAGGAGACATACTACTGCACCGGCTCCAAGAAGAAGGAATCCACATTGAAGCCCTCTGTGGGGGAAAAGGACTCTGTGGAAAATGCAGAGTAATACTGGATAAGGGAAAGGTGAAGAAAAGATCCCTCATCCCCGATAAACTGTTATCAAACGAGGAACTGGAAGCAGGATACTACCTTGCCTGCATGGTGAAACTAGTCGAGGACTGTGAGTTCACCATCCCAACGGAGAGCCGAATAGAGAACCCCAAGATACTCATCAGCACCGAACTCAAGATACCCGAGATAAAACCCGCAATAACCAAACACCTACTAGAATCCAAACCCGGGAAAAGCAGCAACCTTCTGATCAGCTACAGACGACTCAAAATAAAAGATTACAGAGACGCATCACCAAGAGTTCCAGATGCCATCTATGACCGCATCAACAAGTTTGAAAATGATACTGTAACGGTCACAGTATCAAGGACCAATGGATTCCCAGAGGTAATCAACGCAGAGGAAGGGGACACCACAGAGAGAAGCTTTGGTTTAGCCATAGACATCGGTACAACAACCATTGTAGCCATACTGGTGGACCTCAACACAGGGGAGATTCTGGGCAGAGGCTCGGGGATGAATAAGCAGATCACCTACGGGGAGGACTTGGTAACCCGGACCGCCATCGCGAGAACACCGGAGGGCTTGAAGAAGCTTCAAAAGGTGGTTGTGGATGCCATCAACGAGGTTTTATCCAAGATTTATGAGGAAACAGGAATAGACCCATCAGAAGTTAGTGAGACTACCATTGGCGCCAATACCGTGATGAATCATCTATTCGCAGGATTGGAGTCAGGGTACCTTGAGATAGCGAACGTTGAGGTCTCGCGTGATCCTATAATCAAGAAAGCCGGTTTAATCGGGGTAAATGTCAACCCCATGGGATACGTCTACTGTGTGCCCAACGTAAGCAGGTTCCTAGGGGGAGACGCTGTAGGCGATGTGATCGCCAGTGAGATGCATAAATCAGAGGACATGAGCCTCATGGTAGACCTTGGCACCAACGGCGAGATAATCTTCGGAAACAACAAATGGATGTTCTCATGCAGCTGCGCCAGCGGACCAGCCTTCGAGGGAGAAGGGGTACGCCACGGAATGAGAGCCGCAATAGGCGGAATCGACCACGTCAAGATAGATGATGAGACCAAGAAAGCCGAGATAACCACCATTGGGGACACCCCAGCCAAAGGTATCGTTGGCTCAGCGTTAATCGACCTTGTCGCGGAAGTCTTCCGGGTTGGAGTCATGGATTTCTCAGGAAAATTCGTCAAGGGTATGCCTTTTGTACGGGAGGGAAAATGGGGACTGGAATACTTAGTGGTCCCAGCGGGAGAGACCAGCTTTAAAAAAGACATAGTGCTAACTCAGGCAGACCTCGACTATGTAATCGACTCCAAGGCAGCAGCCTGCGGCGCCATAACAGTGCTCATGAAGAAACTCAAGATAGACATCTACCAGACCAAGAACATCTACCTAGCAGGCGCCTTCGGAACCTATACAGACCTTGGGAACGCTACGTTGCTGGGTATCTTCCCGGAGTTCCCCCGCGGAGAGTATCATCCACTGGGAAACGGGTCTCTTTCAGGAGCCTATGCGACCCTGATTTCTGTGGATAAGCGAAGAGAGGCTGTGGAGGTGGCGAAGAATATGGTTTACATTGACTTGCTGGTTGACTTGGAGTTCATCGAGGAGTACAGTAAAGCCCTGTATCTGCCTGGGGAGAAAGAGTATTTCCCATCATATACTAAAAAATGATTAAAAAAAGAACCCTAAATAGTTTTTAGTGAAAAACATGCATTTAGCTGATAATGTGCTGTCCTTGTAGATCTGTTTGAGCTGTTTTTGGTTGTGGGTGAATGGAGGAAATTTCGTGAGTATTAACTCACGTTATTTCTTCTCGGGAAAGTGCTGGAAAAAAGAGCTAATATCTTGTGAAAAATGAATAAAAACTCCGTAAATAATCGACTTGTAGCCGATCAAACTTTGTTTTGGTCAGTCAGTATTTATTTCGTGTGTATTGACCCAATTAATTATATGGGGAGAAAGAGCACCGCCC
>CAZZFH010000286.1:0-3662 GCA_964653295.1 uncultured Candidatus Bathyarchaeia archaeon
CTGCGATGGATCCGCCTAGCCTGGTGAGGCTCGTGGCGGCGTTTATGACCCGCCGTAGGCCCAGCTTCTTATAAGGATCCTTCATGTCGTAAATGTTTGCTCTACGGGTTTATAACTGCTTCAAGGAGAAGTTGATGATTTCACCGGTCTTGGTGTGCGTTACTTATCGTTGGTTATATCTACGATAAGCGTTTTGGGGGTGGTCTCGATGTTTATTGGCCGGGGTAACGGAATATTATATACGTTTAAAAGATTCAAGAATTCACACTTAGATGGGGTTAGATGTGGTAATCCAGGTGGGGGAGCCGAGGTATGAGAAGGATCTCATTGATAAATTGGATCGATATAGCCGCGATTATAACTGGATCAAAGATAATCACTCTGAACTGTTGAAGAAGTATCCTCGACAATATATTGCCGTGAGGGACCAAGAGGTTCAGCACTCCGGCGAGTCGATGAGGGAGCTGCTTGATAAAATACTGGAGAAGGATGAGAACCCTTCGGAGTTCGCCATCGAGTTCCTGAGCTCTCGTTCTTGAATAAAAGCCGTAATAAAACCTCTGAAAATGAGGAAATTAGAATAAAGTAAATGATTAGAACACGATAATTATATCAAGAATATTCTATTAAGTGAAGATGATATTATATTCGAAATCTGGTCCTCATAATGGTTAAACCAATTCTGAAATGGGCTGGCGGTAAAAGGCAACTCTTACCCAACATCATCAGCCTTTTTCCCAAACACTATAAAGAATTAACATACCACGAACCTTTTGTGGGAAGCGGAGCAGTTTTTTTTACAATAGAACCCAAGACCGGAACAATAAACGACATTAATCATCATTTAATCAACTTATTTAAAATCGTTCGAGACAAACCTGAAGATCTAATCCAAGAAGCCTTCAAGTACAAATATGAAAAAGAAACATATTACATGCTAAGAGACCGTTTCAACGAAGAAGAAATAACGGACCTTGAACGCGCAGCCCTATTCCTGTACTTCAACAAAACCGGGTTCAACGGCCTCTGGAGAGTAAACTCAAAAGGAAAATTCAATGTACCCTTTGGTAGGTACAAAAACCCTACAATTGTACCCGAAGAAAAAATAAGAGAATCCAGCAAAGTCTTGGAAAACAGCGATATTCTATGCACAGATTTCACCTACATTATTGAAGCTGCTGAGGAAGGAGATCTATGCTACTTTGACCCACCATACGAACCAGTCAGCGAAACATCCTACTTCACATCATACACCGCAAAAGGCTTCGATATGAAGGAACAGGAACGACTTAGCTCCACCTGTAAAAAACTAGATGAAAAAGGAGTATACTTTGTTCTAAGCAACTCCCACGTCAAACAAATCGTTGATCTATATGAAACCAATCCACGGTTTAACATAGAAATAGTTCAAGCAAGACGAGCCATTAACTCGAAAGCAACTAAACGTGGCCCAATAAACGAGATCCTCGTAACCAACATACCTGAAGAACTCTCTCAAACCGTCTAAGGTCCTTTTTCAGATTTTTGGAAGATCATGAAATAGGTGTGCATGATCACAGAGCATGGCCTATCCTTTACCTGGAACGCTGTCGGCGACAATCTATGATGGATAAAAATGTTAAGGTCAATAATCTCAAAATTAGTTAATCGTTTTATCCATTCATAGTGATGCGCATAGAATTTCCGTTCATTAGTCTGGTATTGATCCGCGCATTTCACAATCAGTTTCCCATCATCCTTCAATAGATCTGGGAACTTTTTATTCGCAGTATCTATGAACCAGAGAAAACTCGGATAATCTTGAATATAATCACCATAATCCTCTCTCCTGGGGTCATCTGAGCCCTCATAACCGAAAAAGTAGGGTGGATCATAGATGATCCCGTCAAACTTGTAGTCAAACTCAAGTTCATCAATACTAGATACCAGATTATACCCAAAATCAACCACATCAGAGAAAACAACCTCACCGTATTCTTCAAGCCTTGTTTTCCCAGTTAACGTTGGGGCCATGAACTCTTTCCAGAGATGCCTTTTTCCACATGTGGGGTCAAGGATTCTCTTATCTTCTGATGGTGGGATGTGGAAGGTCAAGATATCGTAAAAGTATTCGCCATGGTTTTTCCCAGCGTTATGTGATAGTGGGTACCTTGCCATAGGTTAGTTTGGGGTATGATTATTGAAGAATGTTGTTGAGTGCTGCTTTTAGTAATCCTCTGTTGGAAAAGTTGATATTCAGCACATAGTCCATGTTTTCGAATGCTTTTGTGAGCTGGTTTTCACTGCCTTTCCACACGTTTCCGTCAGTGATCCAGATAAAGTCCCACCCGTTGGCTTCCAGCTCATTTTTCCTGTTGATATAGCTGTCTACGATTTCTTCTGGTTTGGAGCCTGCCCCTGAGTAATAGTTGACTTCGATGTTCACGAATCGGTCGTCTTTGTACACGATGAAATCTGTTTTTCTGTTAGCTAATGATGCTGGGACACGGCCTAGTAGTCCTACGGTTCGGAATTTCTTTTGAAATAGACACTTTGCCCCCAGTTCTTTGCTTGCTTGTTCTATTACTGGTTTGATTAACTGTTCCATTGCGTTTCCGCTTCTGTTTTTACGGGCGTTGGTGTCCATTCCTACCTCTACTCCGAGAACATAGTCATAGAGGTTTTTTATCGTATCAAATAAGATGAAAAGCCCTGATTTTTTCATGAACTGAAGGTATTCATCAATTTCGTTGTCGTCAAGTTTAGAGTGTCTATTTTTATTGAAATCGAGGTCTTTGACTCCTTTTTCTACGTCAAAGAAATCTATGATGATGGGGAATTCGAGATCACGGACGGCGATAAGAATTGGTATTGCTCGGATTGTTTCTGGATACTGCTTGATTAACTCTCTGAAATCCTGTTCCAAGTTTTTTGATCCTATTAGGCTATTCATTAATGATAATTCAATTCGTAATTCTTCAGCATTTTCTCGCACTTTTTCCCAGTTTACAAAAAAATCAGCAGTTCGATTAGTCACAATAATAGAGTTTTGAAAAGCATTTACTAATTGGGGGATTGTTTCAAATTCAATTTGTTTTTTATATACGTGAAGGTTCACCAAAGTAGGCTCCTATGATAGGAGATGGTTTAATGATAAGAGAATTACGCGTGATTAATGAAATTCCATTAAGTATTTCATCCGATATTTGAACACAACTTTAAACGAAAAACTACCTCATTTCGCTCTGAGTAAACTTGAACCTAGCTTCTACTCTCAATCTGAGTTTAAGGTGTCTCTCGGGTTCATCTCTCTACGTCTAGGATATTAGAGACCTTTTTCAAGGCTCAAACATGAACACTGAGGAAGTAGGGGAGTTCTTCAAGGCCCTCAACGACACCAGGATACGGGTTGATTTCGGCAGGGACGCCTGCACCAACATACCGAACCCGGGTGACCCTGACGACACCAGTTGGCACCTCAAACTCCACGATGAACAGCTCTTCAAAGGAAAGGAGGACGCCTTCAACCGCATATTGAAGGAGCGGGGCTTGGAGTGTAAGTACGAGGAGTTTCTGGGCTGGCATCACATGTCCATCTACAGGCCAGGCTACAAGTTCCCCTGCTGGAAATCACACGGATACAAATTCTAGTGCTCCACGTGGGGCATTGGGCTCTCGTGCTG
>CAZZFH010000287.1:0-3661 GCA_964653295.1 uncultured Candidatus Bathyarchaeia archaeon
GGAGCGATCTGACCACCAGTCATGGCGTAACTCATATTGTTAACCAGAATCACTTTCAAGTCGATGTTACGCCGAGCCGCATGAATCAGGTGGTTTCCGCCGATGCCTGCTCCATCTCCATCACCAGTAAAGACCACAGTAGTCAACTCAGGGTTGAACGCCTTGGCTCCAGTGGCGAAAGCGATGGCTCTTCCATGGGTCGTGTGCAATGTGTCTCCATTAAAGTTTGGGCTAGGAATCCATGCAGTGCATCCGATCCCAGAGACCGCTAATATCTTATCCTGATCCAGTCCAAGGTCATCGATAGCCCTGAGGAAACAGTTGAGTATGATACCGCCTCCACAACCTGGGCAGAAGGCGCTGGGCTGGCTTCTAACATATTTGTCTCTATAGTAGAACAGGTTCTTCATTGAATATTCCTCCTTATAGTATCCAGGACTTCATGCGCATAGGGCAGCTGACCCCCCACTTTTCCAAGGGATACAACATTTGCCTTGCCACAGACCACCCGCTCAACCTCCTTAACCAGCTTTCCTACGTTCATCTCAACAACGATAATCGTATCCACTTGGTCCGCAAGTTCTCGGACTGGGTCCTCGGGGAAGGGCCAGATGGTCTTGAACCTATAGAGCCCAGCTCTTATCCCTTGTTTACGCGCCTGTTCCACTGCCTCTATACTGGGTCGAGCCGAGGCGCCGAAGCTTAGAACAGCGATCTTGGCATCATTAATATGCTCTGTGTGTATGTCCCTTATCTTGGGCTCAGCGTTCAGAATCTTGTCCCTGATCCTGTAAACTATCTTTTGATGATACTCTGGTGCAAAGTTACGGACCCCATCTGGTCTATGGGTGCTTCCTGTGACCAGTAGCCTGTGTCCCTCACCGAAGGCAGGCATCTCAGGAACGAGACTGGGATCATCAGTACCCCAAGGGGTGCAGTCCTTGCTGGTTGGCTTCTTCCTATTGACCACCTCCACCTTCTCCGGAACTAGTAGCTTCTCCTTGATGTGACCAATCAGACCATCACTCATCAACATAACAGGAGTACGATAGGTCTCAGCCAAGTTGAAAGCTCTGACAGTGAGATCAAACATCTCCTGCACGCTCCAAGGGGTAATGGCGATTACCTCATAATCCCCATGACTACCATACTTGGCTTGATAGATATCCTGCTGGCTTGGATCAGTGGATTGCCCAGTACTGGGACCACTACGCTGAACATTCACCAAGACAAGAGGGGTCTCTGTCATGTGGGCATAACCAACATTCTCCATCATCAAGTCATAGCCTGGTCCACTCGTTGCAGTCATGGATTTGGCTCCAGCCCAAGAAGCACCGATAATACTGGCTATGCTGGCGATCTCGTCCTCCATCTGCATGAATATTCCACCTACTTTGGGTATTTCGCCTGAAATGTGGTGGCTAATCTCACTAGCTGGAGTTATAGGGTATCCTGCGAAGAACCTGCATCCAACCCTGATAGCGCCTTCAGCGCAGGCAATATTTCCCAGAGTCAAGTGTCTTCCGGGTTTAAGCATCGGTTATCTCCTCCACGTTTATAGCGAAGTCTGGGCAGTATCTCTCGCACCATCTGCAGCCTATGCAGTCACCTTCGACCACTGGTAGTGTGCCTCCTAAGGCAGTCTTGTTGTCTGACTCTTTCAGAACCTTCCCTCCACGTGTATTGCATACGTGAACACATAGAAGACAGCCTTTGCATTGGTTGGTGTCTATGGTCACTTTGAATTTTTTAGCCGTTTCATTGCACCTCGAAACGATGAATCTGTGATCATATACGTTTCTTGGATAAAACGATGAGGGTGAGACCCGGGGGGGGGTAGTATTGACTAACCCCCCTGGCGTATACACCTAAAAACTTCAACCACTGCACCGTAATAGAGCGCCAATTTTTCTGCCGCCTGAGCCTCTCCCTTCTTTTCAGCCATTAATACGCTATACTGAATTCGAGTCAATGTGGTGATGCTCATGAGTTTTTGAAGGTTTTTCCAGAATTTTGGGCTGGGTTTCTCCTGAATGAAATCGTATACAATGATCCATTGGTATGGATCTTCTTCACTTAGAGTTTCATCAAGGAATTTCTCTGCGAGGCTTTGATTGATTGTCATAGGGGTTAGTATTAACTAACCCCCTCTTGGACTAACTGTAAACAAACCGAGAACAGAACAGATACACATCAATCAGAACTCAGGGAAGACCAAAGCCGAGCGATCAATCCTTCATCTATCTCTTGTCTATCCATAGATAAGACGATGAAATTAACCACAGGAAAAACTAGCCAACCATACACCTGACTGACAATAAACTCATGCATCCCATATGGACGGTTAAGAAACCAAGGACCCCATAGAATTGCTAAGATGAATGCAGTGACTGATGTCCATGTTGCTGCTGTCTTGGTGGCTTTCTTCCAGAAGAGGCTGTATATGAAGGGCGCCATTATCGCTGCAGATAGGCATGCCCAGGCAATCATCGCCATATCTAGTATCATTTTAGGTCTGAAATATGCGAGAACCAATCCTCCAAACGTAACAAGCGCCGTAGTGTATTTGCTGAGTCTAAGTATCTTTTCGTCAGTCGCTTCAGGGTTTATCAATTTATGATACAGGTCTCGGGCTAACCCGAAGCTAGCCATCAATATCACTGCGTCTGCTGTCGATTGGCTTGCAGCGATTACCGCTGATAAGTAAATAGACCCTATTAGAGCCGGCAAGACCAACATAATGAGCATGGGGACAACCATATCATAATCAGGGCTACCAGTCAAGGTCAAAGGGATAGAGATCGCGTTCTCGGCAAACATAAATCGTGCAGAAGCCCCGTTGAAATAGCTACATGTAGTCATTGTTAGACAGAATAGGGTAGCAAATATCATCCCCCATTTGGCTACCTTTGCATCTCTCATCATGTAGAACCTCGTTAAAGACTGGGGTAGCCCCCATGGGCCAAGACTGGTTACCATTATGTAGCTGAAGAGTCCCCAGAAGCCCCAAAGACCCGGTGTACTCACGAGTCCCGGATCGATACTGGCTAATCCTTGGGTTACGTTCCCTATGCCACCGTTTTTCATGATGACTATTGCGGTCAATATTATCGTTCCGAGAGCCATGGTTGTTCCCTGGATAAAGTCATTCCAGACGCAAGCCACTGTTCCGCCCACTGCGAGGTAGAAGCCAACTATAACCGCAGTTATAATCAGGCTCATGGTGTAACTGAGCCCCATTGTGACGTTGAAGATGTAGCTTACCCCCATAAAGACCGAGACAAGATATACTGTCATGAATAGTACTGTGAGTATTGATGTCCAGACATGTAGGAACCTTGACTGGTATCTTTCCCTGAAGAAATCGGGGAGCGTCAATGCCCCCAGTGCCTCGCTGAATGATCGTATGCGTCCTCCTAATACAAGAAATGGCAACAATGCTCCAAGTATCGTGTTACCGATGGCTATCCATAGAGTAGCGTATCCAAATCTATACGCGTAAGCGCCCCCACCGATCATTAACACCGAGCTAAAATATACTGTCCCATAGTGGATTCCCATGAGGGCGGGTCCAATGTTTCTACCCGCAACATAATAATCCTCGACAGTTTGTACCTTTTTCGCTGATAAATACCCTATCACGATAAGTATCAGCATGTAT
>CAZZFH010000288.1:0-3613 GCA_964653295.1 uncultured Candidatus Bathyarchaeia archaeon
GTAAGTGCAAATCTCTCCATATGGCTGGCTCGCCGCCCAGCCATTAAACCCTCAAGACAATAATTGATACAAGGGGGGAACGCCTCGTTCATTACCTCATCAGGGAGGCTGCTTCCACCCAGTTTGGATCGGTTTTCCTCGAATACTTTTCTTATCTCGTCGAGTCTGGCTTGGAGTGTCTGGGGTAATGGGAAACTGCTTGGGGTAGAGACCCGTTCATTGACCCATTTCTCCACCTCTACCTGCATGAGCCTAGCTGCCTCAACCCCAGTAATGGAGACATATCCATCCTCCATCAACCGATTAACAAGCTTCCACTTTGCCTCATGAAACCCAGCTGCGACCCGTAGATAGTCGCGGAATCCCAGTTTGAGATTGTGAACTACTCCGTCGATGTTCTCGGGTTCAGTGCGTATATCCCAGCCAAACTCGTTCTGGGCGATCTGGAGTATCTTCTCCTCATACTCGTCCTGAAGCAAACCATAGGCTCTTACTGCCTCACTGAGGGAATACCGTCGGTTCAGGAACTGTTCTCCAACGAGGGTAACAAACATTACTGCTATGGGGTAGCTGAGTAGCTCTGTTTGGGGTTCGGCTAGCTGAGTGGATACCTCGCCCTTTAATATGGCCTCGATTACCCGCTCCTTGGCTCGGTCAACTACCCGCGTGTAGGCGGGTCCCGCGAGGTCGTCAAGCTGTAGGTCCAGCGCCTCAAGCAGGTTCAGACCTTCCTTGAGGAATGGGTACTTGGCGGCTTCTCGTTCAGCTAGCATACAGATAGGTGGGTGTTTCGTGGCATATTATCGTTTACTCTCGGCAGAAGTGGGTTTTATATAATGCTAAGTCGAAGGCAGAAGCATGTCCAAGAGTTATGAATGTGGAATATGTGGATACGTCTATGACCCAGCAGAGGGAGACCCGGAGAACGGTATTGAACCCGGGACACCCTTCGAGGAACTGCCAGATGACTGGGAGTGCCCAGTGTGTGGGGCGCCAAAAGAAGAGTTCAGCCCAATTGACTAGCATTTGGGCAAATGTTTTTTAAATTTATGTCAACGTTTATCACTGATTCATGCGGCGTCTTGCTCGGTCTCTCGGTATTTATTCGCTGGCTTTCGTCGCTACGTGGATGTTTACCCGTCTCACTTTGATGGTTTCCTACCGTCTGGAATTGTTGATGGATAGTGATTATTGGCGTTTTTTCTATCGATTTGTCTACCAAGGATTCTGGTTATCAACGCATATGGTGATTGGAAATATTCTCCTGATCACAGTACTCATGGCAACAGTATATTACCTAAAGAGAGAAAACAGCAAAGCCACCTTTCTCGGATCATTCATCTACTTCCTCCCAACGTTTCTCATATTCGCAGCGGGCATGTCTTGCCTTTTCGCTGGATTAGAGCTTCTTGGTTACTTCTTCGAGAATTTTATTGGAGTATATTCCACTCCTTACAGGTTATTGAAAAACCTGTATTATATTGGTGAGCCATTCTTCGTACCATACTGGTTGGCTATCTCTGCATCAGGAGATACTGTCGCTGAGATATGGGGAAATCTGCCACTCGTACGAGATGTTTACAGTCTTTCATTCATAGCCTTGGGGTTACTCGTTCTATTTCTGGGCGTCGCGGCTTGGCTCGACGCAAAATATAATGATAGAACCCTCGCTAGGTCAGGCATCTACAGGTTATCAAGACATCCACAATATCTAGGCTATATCCTTTGGAGCTATGGAGTGCTGATATACTCCACGTTCAGGCAGCATCCATGGAGGGTACCAACCGAACCCTCATTAAACTGGGTTATCAGCTCAATGATACTAATTGGGCTCGCCTATAGGGAGGAAATCTCGTTGAGAAAAAAACCAGACATCAACTACGGAGAATATTCCCAAAGAGTCTCGTTTCTTGTGCCATTACCCGGGTTTATCCGCAGATTGTTCTCGGCACCCTTCAAACTGATCTGGAGCGGAGAATACCCCGAGAGTCTCAGGGAGATAGCGCTCACTATCTTGGTTGTTCTCGTGATACTGTATATTCCTAGGTTGTTTGGGGGATTGTATCAGTACTGGGATCCACATAGTTGAGTTAGGGCTGGTAGATGTAGCTTATCCACCAGAAGCACTTGCCCATGAACACGTTTTCTTCCGTTATCCCCTTGCTGTGGTCACTGAATAGCTCAACGAGTTCTTCCGTGGTAAAGTAGTTCTTCACGATAAGGTGCTGCGATCCATCGTTCAAGGTCCTCAACTTGTAGGTGTTCGGATCATTAGGCTTGGTCTGGAGCTTTCCCCCAATACCCTCAATGAAGGTATTATCACCAATGACCACTCTTGCACCGGGCTCAAGTACGCTATGTAAGTGTTCAAGCCAACCGGGTATATCCTGCTTCAAGATGTGGCTAAGCATGAAGTTAGCCAATGTTCCAGTGAATTTCATATCCAGAGTCATATTGTAGGCATCCATCACCCGGTACTCAGTGGGACACCCATAGTCCTTGCTACGCGCTATCTCAAGCACCGTCTCATTGATATCTATCCCAAGGATACTCTCAGCAGTCTCACTGATACGTTGAGTCCAGTAACCAGTCCCACAGCCAATATCCAGTACACGTCGTCCCTTGAATATCTCCTTGAGTGTTTTCTCCATCAGGTCCTGCTCTTCTTGCCTGCTGGGGTCTCGCCACTCATAGATTTCCTCGTATTCCTTGGCTCGATCCCTGTAATATTTCACCATATCATCAGACATGGGGATGTAAGATGCGTTTAGAATAGTTAAATTGAGCGCAACTTATCCGCTATAATCCTGTCACCCGATAACAGATCATATTCGAGAAGCCTGTCCTTTGCCACCCATGCTACTTGCTCATGTTCAACCAGTTTGATATCCCCTGAGATATATTTGACCAGATAATATTGGACCCTGATCGGTGGCTCAGTATAGTAGCCGAAATACCTGATAACCTCGACACGTATATTCAGCTCCTCCAGCAGCTCCCTGACAATACCATCCTCGCCGTACTCATCACGGTTCAGGGTGCCCCCGGGGAACTCCCACTTCCAACCATGGGTATCGTTTCGATGCCGCTGGGCAATAAGCACCAATCCATCCCTCTCAATAATACCAGCGGCTACATCAATCATAGGGATTTGACTTGGACTCTGGGCTTAATAAGTTACTCACCAGAGCAAGTTGAAGCATACTCTAATAGAGAAAAGGCACCAGTTTCCACTTTACCTTCTTCATATACCTGCGATACTCGTCCTTGTACTGCTTGATAAGTTGCGCCTCCTCCCTAGGAACAAAGGTAACCATGACAGCAAGGGTAAGAACCGCGAGTAATCGGGTCTCGAAGATGGGAAATACAATGGTCAACCCCAAAGCCAGCAAAATAAACCCAGAGTAGAATGGGTGACGAACAACACCATAAGGTCCCTCAGTAAGCAATTCACCTTGGAAATTCCTCTTCCAGTAAACATACCAGTAAAGACAGAGAGCAGCACCCACAAGGGTCAACAAGCCACCCACTACCAATCCAAGGCTAACATCCACCATCTACTTCACCGGATAAATCTTGAGGCCTCTAGGGAAATGAGTTAACTCCCTGCCAC
>CAZZFH010000289.1:0-3609 GCA_964653295.1 uncultured Candidatus Bathyarchaeia archaeon
ACCGTCAGTCAGTCTACCATACGAAACATCATTAAACTGCTCAGCAAAGGCGATTGAATCAATCAGCGTCTCAGCATCGTCCGCCAGTAGACATATAGATTCTCCTTGTGTGTTAAGATTAAAATTCACATATCCCGGTCTTGGCAGAGAAGAATTATCTCCCCAAACAACCAGAAAACCTCCCGCCTCTATGACCGTGCCAGAAGGAAACTGCCACTTAGGATTTGTCAAGTCATCAGTTAAATACATGCCGCCAAGATCGATCGACTCGGAGCCGCCATTGTATAGTTCAATCCAATCCGGATAATTGCCGTCAGGACCTGCAACGGCAGCATCATTGTTCGCCATAAACTCGTTAATAACCAAACCATCAGGAATGCCTACGGGTTGATTAGGCTTAGCAGGCGTTACAACTTCACTCATTATCTGCCATAGACCTTCACCATCAGGAAAACGGCCAAAAGAAACGCCAGCATCAAGCGCAGGATAAGAAATGCTGTCGACGAGCATATAACTTGAGCCGTCATCCATGTACAAGTACACATTGCCACCGCCCGAATTGAGGCTAAACGGGGCATGATCGGCTCCTTCACTGGGTTCGCTGTCGAGCCACAGCAACAGGAATTCTCCATCGTCAAGATTCTGTGCGGGCAGTTCCCATTTATTTGGGACACCTAGATCATCCGTCAGAAAAATGTTGCTGGTGTTCAGCAAGCCGGGTCCCAGATTGTAGATTTCTACCCACGGATCGTAGTCGCCTTGATTGTCGGCGATTGTACCTTGGTTCACGGTCATCAAATCGTTTAACTGGAGATCGGTTTTTTTCGCAAACGCGTTAAGCTGAGTGTTAACATAGGTTGCTCGTCTCTCCACAAAATCGACGATTGCTTCAAGTTCAGGCTCGAAATCCGTCGTGTTTGTCCATAGGTTAGGGTCGTTGTAGACTTCGTCGCGGATAAGGTCTGCCAGCTCTTGAATTCTAGCATTTACAGAATCTGCATCGAAGCCTTCTCTAAGCATCTGTGCGAGTGCACGAAGATATGTTCTATTGTAAGATTCTACTGCCATAACGTTCTTTATCAACGTTAGAGTGTTACCTGATTCTTCACCTCCACCAGGTGGCCCGAAGAATCCACCACCACCAAATCCAAATCCGGCCATTGTGGATGGTGGAATCACATCATATTCTGCTGGGTCTGTACCAGCTCTCATACTCATCCCGAACCCGAAATTCCCGAATACTAAGTTGGCATCCCACAACAGATGAGTGAATTGCCCAGTATCGCTTCGATCGTAGAGGTAATAATTGCGTGCGTTCCCAATGTATGAGTCACCACTGACGAAGAGGTCGAGAAGCGCTATGGAATACATTGCTGATTCAACATCAAAGATGGGCTCAAGTTTATCGGGCAATTCGGATATTGGTGCATTTGTCAGAACATTTGTTAACCAGATCAGGTCTGACCAATCGTTTATCTCTTCATTGTTCTTGAGCTCGTATGATCCGTAGTACGATTCAGGGTCTTGACCAAGATATGAAAGAGTGCCTAGGCTCTCAACCTTGTAAAGGTTGCCATCCTCATCATCCCCAAAACGGCTTTCAACAAAAGTATTGTCAATGTGTTCCATCGCCAAGTAAAGACCAAAGTATTCATCGTTAACGTACACATGCGTGAAGACCGAACGGGGCGCAGGCACATAATTGCTGGCAAAGTCCATGAACAGTTTCTCACGTATCAGAGATGGGTCAAGCGCACCATTGTTTAGATTCAATTTTTTGAGACCAAAAAAGGTTGTTTCTTCACCATCTCCCTCATCATACATGTTAAAGTCAATCCGGAAAGGCTTCTTGATATCCTCATCTTCACCTCCCCAGCCTCCCCAACCGCCTCCGCCAAAAAAGCCGCCTCCAAAACCAAACGTGGATAAGCCCTTGAAACGTGCCCCAACAGGGTCTATTTCAATACCATGAGAAACAAAACGAGCTGGAAAATAGGGATCCGCCGTGCTGCGATTACTATCATGCGCATCATACAGAGTATCATACCAGTCAGGATCATCAAAATACAGGCGAATCTCATGAATGTAACTGTCATCAAAAAAAACATTCGCCTCATCAACTTCATTGCCCTCACCAGCCCAAGAACCCGCGTTCGCACCGCTAGTTTGAACAACACCAAATACCATACCAGCCAACAAAAGCGCAGAAAACAGAATCACCAACGCTAATCTTGATTTCTTTAGGCGCAGATCATTTCCATCCAGTTTATTTACCATCTAACCTACCGTCCACACCCAGCTGAAGGAACAGCAGCAGTTAGGCAACGTCAGCGTTGTAGCTGACAAGCGCTACGTCGCTTACACCTTTAATCTTCAGCAGTTCGTCCACTTTTGATGCATCTTTTGCTTTCATTCGAACCTCAAGCATCAGCTCCACCCCAGCAGAAGTTACGGTTCGAGATCTGAGTTTGTTTTCTGGAAGGGCTTCTTGGACGGCTGCTTCAGCTTCAGTTGCATAGTGGATCACCAGCAGGTAGGGGTCGTTGCTATGCAAGTTTGCTCGACTCAACACGAACAGAAAGAATCCAATTATGGGGGTTCCCACTATGGCTACCATGTATAGGCCTGCACCACTGATGATTCCCACGGCGATTGCCCAGAACGTGAACACGATGTCGGCGGGGTCTTTGATAGCGGTGCGGAAGCGCACGATGCTTAGAGCCCCCACCATCCCTAGGGAGAGGGCGATGTTGGAGCTGATTGGTAAAGTGATGAGTGATACCACAAGTCCGGTCAACACCAGCCCGACGTTGAAGTTTCGGGTGTAGATGACCCCTTTGAAGGTTTTTCGGTACATGTAGAAGATGAACAGGGTCACCAAGAATGTGACAATTAGGCTCAGTAATACCCTCTCGACTGTGAGTGCTTGGTATGCATTGGGTGGATTCAAGAAGTTGGACAATAAATCGTTTAGATTCATCTGGTTTCATCCAATTGTTGCGGTATATAGTCCTATTTATTAAAGGTTTTTCATACAGAGAACTATATTTGGGTTTAGCCAGTTTGCAGAATGCACCATTCAAAGATGCAGCCTAAATACTGTGCTTTAAGCATGTTTCTACAGTTATCCAAGAATGGGAACGTTACTTTGTGCATGTGTCCCAGTTTTTCACATCTTTTCATGAGCACCCTTTGTAGATCAACTACTTTAGACATATGTGACGCGTTTAGATAATCAGAAAACATGAATCGTGACATTATTCTTAAGAATAAACGAGTGTTAAACATGGATGTGAGAAGAAGTGGGGTGCAGTTTTAGAGAGTGAAATAGTTTCAACCACTAACATGTCTATTTTCGTGTGACATAATATTTAATATATTGGTTAGAAATAAATAGTGCAAGGAAGAATGGTTAACTGTATGTCTTTACCATCTAGACATCAGAAGATACTCGTTGCCTCTCTCTTCATTTCGTTACTGCTTCTTCTATCTAACAGCTGCTTAGCTGCCACCTACAAATACAGCTACGAACTTCTAGACAGCCCAGGCGGCTCCACAACTTATCGCTTAACGGTCTCAGTAACTGAAACTCTTTATGAGTATTACAGC
>CAZZFH010000290.1:0-3607 GCA_964653295.1 uncultured Candidatus Bathyarchaeia archaeon
TGAGCGCCGAGACCTATGGAGGCATAAGCAGTACCTACCACAGCCTCAACAGAAACAAGAAAAGCTTGGCCCTCAACATGAAGGACCCAAAAGCCCTTGAGATAATCAAAGAGCTGGTCAAACAGAGCGACATCATCATCGAGAACTTCAAACGCGGAACCCTCGACAAGCTGGGACTCAGCTACGAGGAAGCAAAAAAGCTCAACCCAAAGATCATCTATGCCAGCCTGAGCGGCTTCGGACTCACAGGACCATACATGCCAAGAACAAGCTACGCACCAATCGGAGAGAGCTACAGTGGATGGACAAGAATGACCGCTGATGCTATTGAGCCCGGCAGCAAGCCCATCATACCAGCAGCCTACCACGGTGACCTAGACCCAGGTCTCTATGCAGTAGTTGCTTGCCTCGGTGCGCTACGCTACAGGGACAGGACAGGCGAGGGACAGCTGATTGATGTTTCACAGCTTGATGTAATGCTTGCTCAGGAAGGCGTCCAGATAGCTGGATACACTCTCAGCGGCAAACTACCACATGAGAGGGATCAGATGCCTGGCCCCAAGACATGGGGTAACTTCATGTGTGAAGACGACTGGGTATTCATCGCGGCAGACCCCCAGATGCACAGCAGACTAATGATGGCTATGGAAGTCGATGACCTAGGTACTGGAAGTGAGGTACTTGAAAGCTGGCTCAAAGGCAAGAAGGTAGACGAGGTAGTCAATCTCCTCGCAGCAGCAGGAGTACCAGTAGCAAAGGTTCCAAACATCGCCGATGCAATCGAGGACCCCCACGTCAAGGCACGTGGAACCATCATCGAGCTGAACCACAAGACCGCAGGCAAGATCAGGCTCGCTGGTTTCCCAGTAAAGATGGAGAAGACCCCCGCAGAGTACCGAATGGGTGCACCCGCCCTTGGTGAGCACTCAATAGAGATCCTCAAAGAGAAACTCGGATACACTGATGAGCATATCGAGGAGCTACGCAAGTCCGGGACCGTCGTGGTTCCCAATTAACCCTCTTTTTCAATACTTCTAAAAACCGATAAACCACTTCAATTATTATGGCGTCTTTCTCTGAGCAACGCAGCGAGATGGTAGAACGATACAAACGCGGAGGCTATATCCGGTCAAGTAGGGTTGAAGAAGCCATCATGGCTGTCCCCAGAGAGCTATTCATGGAGCCACAGTACCGGAAATACGCATACTATGACCAACCATTCCCCATACCCGGTGATGGAAGACAGACCATAAGCGCCCCATACATGTACCCAGTAACCTATGAACCACTAAAATTAGAGCAGGGACAACGGTTTCTTGAGATTGGAGCAGGCTCAGGATACGGAGCAGCCATAGCCCAAGAACTTGTAGGCTCAGATGGATTGGTTGTAACTGTGGAAATCAACCCTGATACATATCGATTCGCTGAGAAAAACCTCAAAGAAGCAGGCTATGGAGACATTGTAGTGGTGCTAGGGGATGGGACCCTCGGCTACCCCGAATTAGCGCCATACGATGCCGTCAGCATAACCGCCAGCACACCAGATATCCCACCACCCATCTATACCCAGATGGCTGAAAACAGCAGGCTCGTCGCACCAGTCGGTGGCAGAGGTAGATCTGGGCAGGACCTTCTACTAGTGGAGAAGCATGGCGGAGAGATAAGCAAGAAGAACCTGATGGGAGTAGTCTATGTACCCCTCATAGGGAAATACGGTTACCCCGGCTAACAGGTTAGACTTTAAATCCTCCGCGGATACTCTCAAGATGAAATGAGAGCAGGAGTAGTCTCACGCACTGATTCTGAGGATGCACTAAAACTCACCCAAAAGATAATTGACTACCTAGAAACCCAAGGAGTCGAGTCACTGGTCGAGACCGATACTGCTCTAGCCCTCGAATTACAGGAACAGAACACCAACCTTCAGGATATCGATGGTGATTTTGTGATCACCGTCGGTGGGGATGGCACTATACTCCGAGCTGCCATGGAGATGAGATCATCTGATACTCCAATCTTTGGTGTGAATATGGGGCGAAGAGGTTTCCTCAGCGAGGTGCCCCCAGAGGGAATCGAGAACGCGGTTCAGAGAGTAATAAACGGGGATTACTTCCTCGAGGATAGTATCAAGGTAAAGAGCTGGGGAATCGGGTTGAATGATGTATTCCCTGATGCTTTGAACGAGGTCTTAATCGCCAGTACCCTACCAAGCAAGATGCTTCTCATGCGTCTGAGCATAGACGGTGAGGTAATCACGGATATTCAGGCAGATGGAGCCATAATAAGCAGCCCAACAGGCTCAACGGCATACAACATGTCGGCAGGAGGCTCAGTTATTGCCCCAGATTTAGATGCTCTCTGTTTGACAGTCATCTGCCCATACAGTTATTTTAGGAGCATCGTATTCCCGGCAGGCTCTACAGTGAGGATAGAGTTGTTGAAGCCTAGAGGCGATGGCATGGTTATCGTAGATGGGCGAAGCTATATCGGGTTAAAACCAGGCTCTATCATTGAGGCTACTGTTAGCGAGAATAAGACACGGTTCATCAGGTTCAAGCCATTCTATTCGCGGATACAGAGAAGATTGATGCACCTGCAGACCAGTTGAGAACATTGAAGGCACTCGTCTTAGACACCAGCGCATTCATACAAGGGTTCAACACCAGTGACCCCAAGACCATCCTGTATACAACCCAGCTGGTCATCGATGAGATACGGGATGAGATGGCTAAGATCAGGGCATCCAACTGGAGTCAGACAGGCAAATTAGTCATCCAGATGCCAACAGCGGAGCCAATCAAGCATGTCATGACACAGTCAAAAAAGATGGGTGAAGCAAAAGCCCTCTCAGAAACAGACCACAGCGTACTCGCGTTAACCTACCAGCTAACAAAGCAAGACAACGATGTCACATTGGTCTCAGACGACTACAGCGTCCAGAACCTAGCAGACGAGTTGGGGCTAAAATACAAGGGGATGAACACCATGGGCATAAAACGCAGATTCCAGTGGATACACTACTGCCCCGGCTGCAGAAAACAATTCCCAGAGCCCCAACCCGAAAACATATGCCCCATCTGCGGCACAGAGCTACGGAGAAAACCAAGTAAAAAGACTAGGCGTCGAGGCGTGAAATAAACCGCCCCGAACCCTGCTTGGATAACACTTGATCCTCTTCCATAACGATGTCCCCCCTGATGATGCTCATTGTAGGCCAACCCTTTACACGCATACCATCATAGGGCGTCCAGCCACAAGCAGTGATCTGATCATCATTAGTAATCTTCACCTCTTTATCCATATCAATGATGACCAAGTCAGTGTCACTTCCCACAGCTATCGCTCCCTTTCTCGGATAAATCCCATATATCTGGGCAGGGCGCTCAGCACTGAAAGCCGAAAGCCTCTCAAGTGACAGCCATCCCTCTGAAACCCCGTTTAAGAGCAGTGGAAGATACGTATCGAGCCCAGGCATACCATTAGGCGCATTGAAGATATCATCAAGCCCAGCCTCCTTACGATCCTTGCCATAAGGTGCATGATCCGTCGCTATGGTGTCGATCCAGCCCTCTTGCCATTTTCATCTACCTTGAAATCCGAGTCCCAA
>CAZZFH010000291.1:0-3567 GCA_964653295.1 uncultured Candidatus Bathyarchaeia archaeon
AACAATACAAGTATTCTTCATAATATTCGCCCCAATAATAGGAGGCTTGCTGGCGGGGTTAGACCGAAAAATAACTGCCCGTATGCAGGGAAGGGTTGGGCCCCCATTGCTACAGCCTTTCTATGATGTTATCAAACTTTGGGGCAAGGAGCCCTTTATTTCGGGTTATATTCAACCAATGCTGGTAGTTGGTTATCTGGTCTTCATAATGACCGGATTAGTATTGCTCGCATTCCGTAGAGACATGCTACATATAATCTTCACATTAACCCTAGCAGACATATGTCTAATAGTCGCTGCATACAGCTCGGGCTCCCCATATAGTAACTTGGGTGCACGAAGAGAACTGCTGGCCATGTTGAGCTATGAGCCATTAATGGTGCTAACAGCCATGGGGATACAGATTATTACAGGGAGTTTCCTCTTGGAAGGAATATTCACCTATCCTCTGCCCTTTCTCGTGGTGCTACCTGCTGCTTTCGTAGCTCAGCAGTTCATACTTATCATCGATATGAAGAAAAGCCCATATGATGTATCTGGTTCAGACCACGCACATCAGGAGCTTGTGCGAGGAATCTACACCGAATTCAGCGGCTACACCATGGCCATCGTCGAATTAGGTCACTGGATCAAGACCGTGTTCATACTAGGTCTCATGAGCTATTTCTGGGCACAGAACCCAATCATCGGCGCAGGACTAGCCCTCTCATTGTGGTTCATCGCGATACTGGTAGACAACATCTACCCACGACTAAACTGGAAACACATGCTAAGGACAACTTGGATAACTGGCTTCACGCTCATACTAGCAAACCTCGTTGGGCTAGTTGTCCTAGGAGTGATCTAAAATGACATTAATGGACAAATCTAGACTCAAATCCCTCTGGGTACTCCACTATGACTGCGGAAGCTGCAACGGCTGCGATATCGAGATACTCGCAGCCTTGACCCCAAAGTTCGACGTGGAACGCTTCGGGATAGTAAACATAGGAGACCCCAAACAGGCAGATGTACTGCTTGTAACAGGTCCAGCTAACAACAGAAACAAGGATGTCCTAAAGAACCTTTACGATCAGATGCCTCAACCTAAACTGGTTATGGCAATCGGCACATGCGCCTGCACTGGAGGCATCTTCCATAATTGCCCAAACACGCTTGGAGGAATCGACAAGGTAATTCCAGTTGATGTATACATCCCTGGATGCGCTGTAAGACCAGAGCAGATCATTGACGGAGTCGTATTGGCGCTTGAGAAACTCAAAGGCAACGCCCCCGTTGAGGAGGACGAATAACAATGATGGATTTTGAACAAATTAGAACAAACACATTAACAGGCACAGAGCTAGAACAACAGGTAACAAATGAGAACCTCTTCTTGTATGTCAATCAGATGAAGATTGAGGGGGCGAGGTTCATCACCATCACCGCTCGTGACATGGATGATAATCATAAAGTTATCTATCATTTTGAGCTAGATGGGAAGGTAAATAATCTTTATCTTACAATTGAAAAGGGTGAGCCACTGTATAGTATTACTGGGCTCTATAGCACTGCTTTTATCGCTGAGAACGAGGTCCAAGACCTTTTCGGTCAAAAATTCATAGCCATGAACATAGACCTTGGAGGAAAAATGCTAAAAATAGGCCCCGATGTAGGCACTGATCTGCACAAGTCTGTTAGTGGACCTTCTCCTCCAATCATGAGAAAGCTTGGAAAATGTCGCGAGGAGTGTCCAGCCATGGTCGATATCCCAAAATACATACGGGAAATTGGAGCAGGAGACCCAACAGCAGCATATAACACAATAATAGACCGTGCTCCACTCCCCGCCATTCTAGGTCGTGTATGCTTTGCACCATGCCAAGAGGGTTGCAGGCAAGAGCAGGAGACGAAGCCCATTCAAATCAGGCTGCTTAAACGCAGTGCGGCTGACGGCTTTAAAGAACTTAATGGAAGCTACAAGAGGGACATCGTCTGTAAACCCGCTACAGGCAAGAAGATAGCAGTGGTTGGCGGTGGACCCTCCGGAGTAGGTGCAGCCTATTATCTAGGCTCCTTGGGGCACAGTGTAACGGTATACGAAAAAACAAACACTCTAGGCGGCGCTATGGCTTGGGGCATCCCAAAATACCGTTTACCAAAGGACTTGATGAATGAGGAACTCATGGCTCGACTTGAAGAGGTTGGGGCTGAGGTCAAGTTAGGTGTTGAGGTGGATGACCTTGATGAATTGATAAAGGATTATGATGCCTGCTTCCTCGGGATCGGGGCTGAAAAATGTAATAGCCTCAGATGCGAGGGTGAGGACAGCGAAGGCGTAATCAACTTTATCGATCTTTTAACGGCGGTAAATGTCCGCAACGAGACACCAGATCTAGGTAGAAGGGTTTTAGTCATTGGCGGTGGAAACAGCGCAATGGATGCGGCGAGGACTGCAAGACGCCTCGGCTCTGAAGAAGTTACTGTGTTCTATCGTAGAACCGAGGGTGAGATGCCTGCAAGTATTCATGAGATCAGAGGCGCTATGGAGGAAGGCGTAAACTTTGATTTCTTGTCTACTCAAATGACCATCATTCCCGGTAAACCATTGAAAATATTCTTCCAGGCAATGGTTCCAGGTGAGCCAGATGAATCAGGAAGAAGACGACCCGTTCCTATGGAGGGAAGGGGTGTTACTGTGGAAGCAGATACTATCGTCTCGGCTATCGGGTATAATGTTCTTGTGCCTGCTGGATTAGGTGTCGAAGTTGACAGGAGAGGCAGGATCGAGGCATCCGAGACTCTGAAAACGAGCAAGGAAAACGTCTGGGCTGGCGGAGACGCGGTCTATGGAACATCTAACGTTATTTCTTCCCTAAGGGATGGTAGAATCGCTGCATCTGAGATCGACAAGTATCTTGGAGGAGAGGGATTAAGCGACGCAACGCCTGACATGACAGAATTCGTCTCAAGACCAGTAGACATTGAGGAACTGAGTGAACAGCCCCAAGCTAAAATCCCAGAACTGGACCCCGATGAGCGAGTAACCAGTTTTATTGAAATCGAACAATGCCTAGCCAAAGACAAAGCGATTTGCGAAGCCAATAGATGTTGGAGATGTGATTGGAATGAGTAAACAAACAAGCGAGATAAAGTGTTCTGTGTTCCCTTTCGGTCCACAGCACCCAGTACTACCCGAGCCTATACAGCTAAAGTTTGTAGTCCAGGAAGAGAAGATAATTGATGTTCTCCCACAGATCGGATACATTCATAGAGGTATAGAGAAAGCAATTGAGCTAAACGACTACAGACGCAATATCTACATCTGCGAACGAATATGTGGCATATGCAACTTCCAGCACGGAATGGCTTACAGCGAGACCATCGAGAAGCTAACAGATACAATGGTCCCCCTAAGGGCAAAATACCTTAGAACCATCTGGGCTGAACTCACCCGACTACAGAGCCATCTTCTCTGGTTAGGACTATTTTCTGAGGGCGTGGGATTCGAAAGTCTGTTCATGAGCATCTGGAAGATACGTGAGAGAGTCTTGGAGTTAACCGAGAGAACAGGGGGTCACCGTATCC
>CAZZFH010000292.1:0-3561 GCA_964653295.1 uncultured Candidatus Bathyarchaeia archaeon
CAACGTCATATCCTTAACGACGAGCACGAGCGGCTACGACTACTACAAGGTGCTGTACTCCACGAAGCTGGTGAACGAGACAAGCCCATGGCACAGCGGAAGATGGGAGTGGATAGTCGTCGGCGAACCATCGCTGGCATCCGACTCCATAGGCACAGGCATGATCGCGGCGGCGTGGAGCGACTGGAAGAACAAGGAAACCTGGCTCAGCGGCCTGGACATCCAGGCAGAGGTGTACGGCCCGGCCATGCCCTACGTCATGAGGCGGTTCAGCGAAGGCCTCGAGGGCAAATACGACTTCCAGTATGACTACGCCGGCGGAGACTACCGCACGGCCTTCATGGACGACTGGTGCACACCCGATGAATGGGATCACTTGACAAAGATACACCCATACGCCATAAGCAGCAGCGACCTAGTAATAGTCGGAGGACCAATAGCCAGCCAGGCAGCAGAATACTTCAACGACTTTACAGACGCCCTGATATTCACGGGCTACGGGGAAGGATTCTACGCACAGGGATGCTGGGCAAGAACCACCCAAGACTACTACCAGGGAATGACCATGGAAGATGTAACCGATGATGAGCTATGGTACAGCAGCCCAACAATAGACGACACAGTAGGATACAGCATAGTAAGCACATACAAGGACCTCAACGGCACCGTCGGCTTCATAGTCTACGGGTACACAGCAGAAGACACCTATTACACATGTTATGCACTGAGAGGAGGACTGCTCACCTGGCTACAGCAGATACAATGCGGCTCAACGACCATAATACTCGAGATCGATTATAGCGACCTGCACCCCGTGGCGTTCCACGTCAAGGAAGTACTGGGCACCATAACAGAGTGCACAGGGTTCTACACCAACTTCAAGGACACGGATTACAGCTACAACAAGGATCAGGCAAGGATGAGCGTCGAGGCAGAGGCAATGAGCCTAGGCTTATGCTACAAGCTAGTAGACATCGAGTGGTGCGCACAGCTACACCCAGACCCATAAACCCCCAATTTTTTTTATCATATCGATGAGGTAAAATCAGAGAACCCCCTATTCTTGGCTATGACAGGTTTGAAAGAGTACATCGAGGAAATGTACAGTGCCGCCGAGAGCCTCTGGGGAAGGGAAGAGGCGGAGAAGATGAGGCAACACATCGAGGCAACAGCATCAGCAGTATACCGAGTAGGGGAATTAGAGCTAGGCACCGAAGATGAGCCAGCAACCAAGCTCAGTCACAGGGAAAAGCCATGAAGCCATACATGATGAGCCTCACAGAGGCATCAAACGCGATAAAAACCGGTGAACTAGCACCCACGGAACTCGTCGAGTCCCTCCTTGAAAGAATCAATGAGACAGAGCCACTGATACATGCATGGGTAACCATCAATCCAGAAGCACTGAAAGCCGCAACACAAGCCGCCGAGGCAGAGCCCAGAGGAGGTCTATATGGGATACCCATAGGAGTCAAGGACATCTATTATACTGCTGGGATGAGGACCACAATGGGGTCACCCATATACCATGATTTTACCCCTGACTATGACGCAGACATGATTAAACAGATCAAAAAACAGGGAGCCATAGTACTCGGCAAGACAGAGACCACAGAGTTCGCCCTCCACGACCCAGCACCCACCAGAAACCCATGGAACACAAACCATACCCCAGGGGGATCAAGCAGCGGATCAGCCGCAGCAGTAGCAACAGGCATGTGCCCAGCCGCCTTCGGCAGCCAGACAGGGGGATCAGTGATACGCCCCGCCAGCTACTGCGGTGTAATAGGCGTCAAACCCACCTATGATCTGTTGAGCAGGGGTGGCGTCTATCCCCTCAGCTGGAGCCTGGACCATATCGGTTACATGACCCGCACAGTAGAGGACACCCACCATATGCTATGCGCTCTAACAGACACAGAAAAAGAGTGGAGAAAAAGGGAGACCCCACCCAAGATTGGGGTATTAAGAGGATACTTCAAGGAAAACGCTGAACCAGAGGTCTGGGAAGGATACGAGCATGCCATCAAAAGGTTATGGGGGGAAGGAGCAGACATGATAGATGCACCCCAGCCACCCAGCTTCAAACACGTTCCCGATGTACACAGGGTAATAATGGCAGCAGAGACCGCAGCGGCACACGAGGACAACTTCAGGAAAAGGAAACCAGAATACGGTGAATACATACAGGGATACATTTCATCGGGGCTCCTCATTCCAGCCACAGTCTATCTGCGTGCCCAGAGGCAGAGAGTAAAGATAATCGAGGATATGGTTGATTTAATCAAGGGATATGATTGCGTCGTATGCCCATCAAGCGTGGACACAGCCCCAGAAGGACTAGAATGGACGGGAAGCCCAGCCTTCAACGCACCATGGAGCCTAACAGGGCTACCATCAATAACAGTGCCCATGGGACTAGCACCGAACAAGCTCCCCCTGGGACTCCAGCTAATAGGAACACCATACAACGAGTGGAACCTCCTCGAAGTCGCAGGATGGTGCGAAGAGAAACTAGGATTCGATACCAGACCAAGAGACCCATATACGCCGGAAGCCTAGAGGGTCTTGATCTTCTTGCCATCCATGGTGGCGATAACCTCCACCAGCTCTGGGATGCCACTGCTCCGTATCTTGCGCCCCATGACCTCCTCGATCTGGAATACGCCAGCGGGGTTCTCCATGTAGACCTGAATAGAGACAGGCTTCTCATCACCCTCCACGATCTCAACGCGTTTGATCGCCTGAGCCGAGAGGGAATGGATATCATATTTCCCAGAGAGATAAGGCACCCTGCTACGTCCCTCAGCCATATCTGTACCATCAGCGATAGTAACCGCCCCAGCCTCCACACTCAGACAAGGCACATCATCATTGGAGCCATAGAGAGCATGAAGAACCTCACACTTAACCCTGAAGGCAAGCCCCGGGTCATCATGATAAACCCGGTTGAGAAGCCTTTCAAGGGGATTCATAGCCAGTATGACGCTGTTCTGCTCATGCTCCTCCCTGTGAACCGCGTTCCCCAAGTCGTGCATGTAAGCACCTAGTAACACAATCAGGCGGGCATCATCATAGCCACAGACACCATGAGCCACACTGCTAGGCTCAACACGCTTAGTTAATAACTTGAATATCTCCAAGGCACTCCCTGCAATTATCTTGGCGTGCACCGGACCATGATCATTGTAGCCGAGCCTCTTCACCGCCATAATGTTTGCCATTCTAAGATAGCTCTGGATCTCAAGGTCCTCTTGGAGAAGGTTGAAGGCCTCTTTGAGCAAGGGAGTGTCAAGTCGCTGATGAACGAGACGACTGGAAACTAGAACCATGTATCGAGTAAAGCCTAGTGGCTTAAAGGTTCACCGCAGAAGGAGGTATCTTGATAATAAAACGAGTGCCTTGACCAGCATTAGAATCATAGGATAATTTGCCGCCATGAGACTCAATTACACGTTTTGCAGTTGGGATACCGAGACCGCGTCCATTCTTCTGCCCAGAAAGGAAGGGCGTATAAATTATCTCAGACTTCTCGGGAGTAATCCCGAGACCAGTATCGCC
>CAZZFH010000293.1:0-3555 GCA_964653295.1 uncultured Candidatus Bathyarchaeia archaeon
GAGGGAATGAGCTTTGTTGAGGAGCTTTTGGAGAAAAACAAGTATGATCATGTATTCACCATTGGACCCACTAGTCTTCAGAAAAACCTCAGCGACATGACCAAGCCTTATGGAATACCCACCAATGTTAACTTGTTCCCCATAATGGTGGACGGCATGGGGATGTGCGGAGCCTGCAGGGTGACTGTTGGGGGTAGTACATTATTCAGCTGTGTAAACGGGCCTGAGTTCGATGGGCATGAGGTAGATTTCGATGAACTCATCATGAGAATGAGAGTCTATAACCCACAGGAAAAGATCGCTATGGTTGTGAAGAAGATGGAGGCTGAGCATTAATGGCTTTCAATAAACCAGCAATCGATATGCCCAAGCAGATGCCAGAGGAACGCATTCACAATTTCGATGAAGTAGCACAGGGCTACTCCAAAGAGTTAGCTCTTGAGGAGGCAGAAAGGTGTCTTCAATGTAAGAACCCTCAATGTATCAAGGGTTGTCCGGTAAACATTGATATTCCTGCTTTCATCAGCTTGATTAAAGAAGAGAAATTCATCGAAGCTGCAAAAAAGATCAAGGAGACAAACGCATTACCCGCAATCTGTGGACGGGTTTGTCCACAGGAAAACCAGTGCCAAAAATTCTGTATACTCGGTATCAGGGGCGACCCGGTGGAAATAGGGCGTCTTGAAAGGTTCGCAGCAGACTATGAGAGAGACAATGGGGTCGAGATGCCTGAAGCAGTGAAAGATTCTGGACATAAGGTGGCTGTTGTTGGAGCTGGTCCAGCTGGTCTCACTGTTGCAGCTGAGCTGAAAAAGAGCGGGCATAATATTGAGATGTTCGAGGCTTTGCACGTTGCTGGTGGTGTTTTGATGTATGGGATTCCTCAATTCAGGTTGCCCAAGGAGATAGTGCAAGCAGAGGTCCAGTATATCAAGAAACTTGGAGTAGATATTCATCTCGATAACATGATTGGTAAACTCTACACTGTACAAGAGTTATTTGATAGCGGCTTTGAGGCGGTATTCATTGGGAGCGGAGCAGGGCTACCAAACTTCCTTAATCTACCCGGTGAGAACCTAAGCGGCATCTATAGCGCAAACGAGTTTTTGATCAGGACAAATCTGATGAAGGCATACAGGTTCCCCGAGTATGATACCCCCATCAACATTGGGAAAAAGGTAGCCGTAATAGGTGGAGGAAACGTAGCCATGGACTCTGCGAGATGCAGCCTGAGACTTGGCGCAGATGAGGTTCACATAATCTATCGTAGAGGAATGACTGAGTTACCTGCAAGGCACGAGGAGGTCGAGAACGCTGAGGAAGAGGGAATTATTTTCACTTTGCTCAATAACCCCCTTAAATTCCATGAGGACGGTAGAGGAAATATCAAGGAGATCGAGCTAATCCGGATGGAGCTAGGTGAACCAGATGACTCTGGAAGAAGAAGACCAAGACCCATCCCTGGAAGCGAATGGAGACTACCCATAGACACCGTGGTCATCGCCATTGGACAGAGCCCTAACCCGATTATACAGCAGACAACCGAGGGATTGGAGTCAACCAGATGGGGAACAATAATCACCGACGAGGAGACCATGCTAACCACCCTTGAGGGGGTCTATTCGGGAGGAGACGTTGTCAGTGGAGCAGCTACTGTAATCAGCGCCATGGGAGCAGGAAAGAAAGCTGCAGCAGCCATCAATGAGTATCTGAAGAAGAAAGAATCCTAGCCTTTTTTCAATATTTTCCTTTTTTGATAAGAAGTTTTTTCACTCTACTCTGCCTTTTTTCAGTCATGACAATTTTACCATCTGATCCACCGTTGAAGGATATCCGGGTACTTGATCTATCAAGGGTGCTAGCTGGACCATTCTGTTCAATGAATCTCAGTGACCTAGGCGCTGATGTAATCAAGGTAGAGATGCCTAAACGGGGAGACGATACCCGGGCATATCCACCATTCATCAATGGCGTAAGCAGTTACTATCTATCTCTTAACAGGGGTAAGAAGAGCATCACTCTTGACCTCAAAACCGAGGAAGGCGTGAAGATTGTTCACGAACTCGCCAGTAAATGCGATGTCGTATTGGAGAACTTTAGGCCCGGTGTTACATCAAGGCTGAACGTTGATTATGAGACCTTAAAGAAGATTAATCCAAAGATTATCTACTGTAGCATCTCAAGCTTTGGGCAAACAGGACCATACGCCCAGTGGCCTGGATACGACCTGATCATACAAGGAATGAGCGGCCTCATGGGTATAACAGGTGAAAAAGGCGGAGGACCCATGCGGATAGGGGTTGCTATTGAGGATATTAACGCTGGGCTGCATGCGGTTATATCTATTTTGGCTGCCTTGCGGGTTCGTGATAATCTTGGTGTCGGTCAGTATATTGATCTCTCTATGATGGATGCCGGAGTCTCATGGATGACATATGTTGCCGGTAACTACTTCGCCACCGGTAATGTTCCCCCGCGTATGGGCACTGCGCATCCCAGCATAGTGCCTTATCAGGCCTTCAAGACTGGAGACGACAAGTACATATTGATTGCTGGTGGAAACGATAGGTTGTTCGGTATCTTATGTAAAACTCTCGGGCTTGAGAACTTGATAGAGGACCCTCTGTATAGCACAAATGAGGCAAGAGTAGAGAATAAGACCACATTGATACCCATAATTCAGGATGCTTTAATGAAAAAGCCTAGAGACACATGGCTTGATAGCCTGCGGGATTCAGGGTTCCCTTGTGCTCCTGTCTACACTATTGATGAGGTATTCTCTGATCCACAGGTACATCACAGGGACATGGTTGTTGAAATGATGCATCCAACTGCAGGAGCTATCAAACAAATAGGCACCCCATTCAGGCTATCGGTATCGAAAACTGGGTTGGATCAATACCCCCCTGAACTGAGTGAGCATACAGAGGAGATATTAGGTGACCTGCTGGGATACTCTGCGTCCCAGATTGATGCTCTAAGAGAAAAAGGCGTCATTTAGCCTTCATCTATTCTTATCTTTTATATGTGGTGTAAGCATCTAGCAGGGTAGATGCCGTTAACACCCTACCATGTAGGGCCTGCGCTCCTGGTAGCCCTCCTACTGTACCCAGTGCTGGATATACCCACATTCATTGTAGCCAGTCTGATCCTTGATCTGGAACCCTTGGCTGTATTGCTTGGCTATGTAAATTGGCCAATGCATGGGATATTCCACAGCATAACAATAGGAACCGTTGTCGGTGTTGTTCTGGCTTTGCCAATGTTCTTGGTTAGAAAATACACTAAGCCTATCCGTATTGGTAAAATTACTCCTGAGGAGCGCAACATTAAGAATATCATTATTACCTCTGTTCTCGGGGTCTGGGTTCACGTCTTTCTGGATTCATTTATTTATGCTGATCTGAGCCTGTTTTATCCTATACAATGGAATCCACTTCTTGGGTTGATACCGGAGCAGATGGTAATCAACTTCTGTTTGATATCGTTGCCTGTCGCGTTCATTATTTACTTGATACGCTCAACTATCCTGACTTGGCTAAGACCTACAGAAGA
>CAZZFH010000294.1:0-3538 GCA_964653295.1 uncultured Candidatus Bathyarchaeia archaeon
TAGGAGGACCAGAAGAACTCAGAAAAAGACCACGGGCAATCTTCGATTGCTGCCCCTCATCACCACTCATGTGGAGCGATGTAACCTGCCAAAACCTCCTCGACTGCGCCGAATATGGCATACCGGGAGAGATAATTCCTGCACCCCAGATGGGAGCAACCAGCCCAGTAAGCATCGCAGGAACACTGGTCGAATCCAACGCGGAAAACCTAAGCGGAGTAGTTATCAGCCAACTCGCCAAACCGGGAACATCCATAGTATACGGGGGCAGCCCAAGTGCCTTTGACATGAGATACCTTACAGCGCGCCTTGGAGCAGTTGAATCAGTTATGGCTGCCTGCGCTGGGGCCCAGATCGGTAAACATTACGGTATTCCGACTCATGGATATCTAGGTCTGAGTGACTCCAAGACATCTGATGGGCAAGGTGGATTCGAGTCAGGCATGGGTATCCTAATCGCAGCCATGTCAGGTGTAAACATCGTGTCTGGTCCTGGTATGCAGGCGAGTGAGAACTGTCAGAGCCTTGAGAAACTGGTCCTGGATAACGAGTATTGTGGCGCAGCCTACAGGCTACTGGATGGTATCAATTTTGATGAACTATCACTAGCAACCGAGGTCATCACCAAGGTTGGACCAGGTGGACACTTCCTAGCACATAAACATACCAGAGACAACCTGAGAAAAGAACAATACATGCCATCCGAGGTCCTAGACCGCCTATCCGCAGACGCATGGGTAAAAGCAGGCAGCAAGAACAGCACTGACCGTGCCAGAGAAAGAGTGAAGACGGTTCTGGGTAAACATAAACCAGAAGCATTACCAAAGGAAAGAGAACAGGCTCTTGAGGATGAGATGAAAAAAATACTCAAAAACTATAGCCTAAAGCCTTCTCATCTACCCAAAATATAATTTTGGATATTATACTTGCTTGAAACTCAGCGAACTATCGCTGATAACCATCTCATACAGTTGATTTGGGTAAGGCTTCATGTTGAGGCTCTCAAGCTCCTCACCAGTTAGAATCAAGGTGAGCTTTCTCTGCTCATATGTTGTATCCTGTGTCCCGGGCAGTATGCCTTGGAAGCTCTTGGTTACCTGTACCACCATCTGGTTGATCTCTTCAGGTACATCAGGGTTGCTCATCATCACCATTGGTGGCTTGCTTCTTACCTCAACGAACTCGATCTGGAATGCTTCTCGGTTCTCTGGGTCTTTTATAGCTCTTACTGATTGTACTTTGAGCTTAATCTTGCTGCTAATCATTTCGATAGGTACAGGAACACAGGGTATAGGAAATAGGTATCGGTCAAAGGGTCTTCAGATAATCAGCGATTAATCCGGCGATCGAGACAGTCTCATAGACAGACTCAACAGTATCAGTCGCAATAATCCTGTCCGCTCCAGCGTTCCTCAGCTTCTCATTGGCACCAGCAACTGGCAGTGCATGGGTACAGACCGCAGCAACTCTACCAGATCCCTGTTCTTTCAACCCCTGTATGGCTCGAGCCATTGTCCCCCCGCTACTAATAATGTCATCAAATATCACGACATTCTTGCCTTTCAAGTCAAGATCCTTTACTATCATCGTGGTTTTTCCAGTGTACCGGTCCCTTACCTTCTCGAAGAAGGCGAAACCCCCACCCATAACCTCGCTCACCTTCTCAACGATATCCTTGCGTCCAATATCAGGAGACAGACTATAAGCCCCATCGTAGCTATTCCTTTTCAGATATTCAGCAAGCACAAATATGGACGTCAGGTTGTGGATCCTCATCTTGTGCTTAGACTTCAACTCTTCAAGCGCATCTTCACAATGGACATCGATCATAAGGGTATCATCGACGCCTACTGCCTCAAGTAGGTCAAAAACGATATCAAAGCTCAAAGCCTCACCCTCCAGAAACCGCTTATCCTGACGAGCATACGCCATATATGGCATTACGGCTACAATCCTCTTTGCCCCCATATCCTTGGCGGTTCGAGCCATGAATAATAGCTGCATTATCTTGCGGTCCGGGTCAGGCGCTGTGGTCTGGATCAGCACAACGGTCTCTCCCTTCAGCTCTGTTGGTAATTGTACATAGTTTTCCCCATCTGGAAAAATCCTGTTGCGTATGAAGACGGGTTCTTGACCCAGTTTATGTGCTATGGCTTCTCCAAGGGCGTTCGATGCGGGTCCTGGAATTATAATCATATCGCAATGAAGTATATGTTTCAGGTAATTAAGGCAAACGAATCATATCCTAACAAGATAAAGTATTCCTGCAGCCAAAACCGCTGCACCCCATACATACTTGTTCCACTTAATGATCTTGGCTCCATCAAATACCCCGAAGGGAAGCAGGTTAAACAATGCAAGACTAGCATTAATATCCATACCAACTCGCGCTAAGCTGTAAACCATGGGATTTCCAGTCACAAATGCGATCATCAAGAATATGATACCCATACCGATATTGGTCGCTGGACCAGCGATACTAACCTTCCCATAATGATCCCAACTCCCAATATTACCAATCATAACCGCCCCTGGAGCAATGATCTTGAAAGGAGAAATCAATGAGAGGAGGGTCAACATTAATCCCTGTTGATTTATTCTAAACTCAGCCCAGTAGCCAAGCCTCTGCGCCATAAACTTGTGAGCAAGCTCATGCAAGATGAATGCCAACCCATAGATTAGCAAGGCGCCCAACATGAACAATGGATCACTGAATAGATACCTCCATGAACCAGACAAAAGTATCAACATAATGACACCTAATCCAATCCCAAGGTCCCTGATCTCATTTCTACCAAAGAGACCAAGAGTTCTAGCACTCCTAGGAGGAGTATAACTATAACCTGTAGGAGTAAACCCAGTATAACCTGTCGTGCTTCGACTCGCCTGATAGCTGCCAGTACAGTTATGCAGCTCTGGGAGCCTGTGCTCCGCACAGAAATAGCCTCCACAGTACTTGCATCTAAAGGGCATGTACTCGTCCTTACCACAGAGGTCACATTGAACCATCGATTGTATCGGTGACTTTTACGTGGCGTGAGTTATATATGATACGGGAATTCACCAACCCAAGGCATAGGGCTCCCCAGTCCTCGGTGAAGCCCCACCACTCATAAGCCCAGAAACCGGGTCATACCTGATAGCAAGACACCTACCATGACTCCAAGGCTTACTATAGACTATCTTATGCCCTTTCTCCCTTAGCCCATCAGCTACCTCAACCGGAATCCTCGGTTCAAGACTCACCTCACCAGGCCTAACTGGATGCGGCCAGAAACTAGCAGGGAAATGACTCGAATGGGCGGTTGGAGCATCAAGAGCCTCCTGCACATTCATGCCAAAATCCACATAGTTAAGGAAAAACTGGAGCGTCCACTGATCCTGCTTATCTCCACCCGGGGTCCCAAAGACCATGTACTGTGAACCATCCATTGTGACTAGACTGGGGGTTAATGTCGTGCTGGGTCTTTTCCCGGGCTTTAAAGCCTCAACATGATTGGGATCAAGATGGAAGAACTGACCCCGAGTACCTATTGGG
>CAZZFH010000295.1:0-3509 GCA_964653295.1 uncultured Candidatus Bathyarchaeia archaeon
CAAGCACTGGCCCAAGGTTTGATAAGAGAACCCCATTAATACTACCGAATATACTGGAAAACATTACTACAAATATTCCCTCCCTGAGGGTCTGCTGGAAAAACCTCTCATCGCGCATTAAAGAGGCGAGGTAACCAATCCCAGAGAGTATCAATATGAAAAAAAGCACTAAAAATGTGTAGAAGAGACCACCCCATAAGACGAAGAAGATGACTATTACAAAAAAGCATGTCACCATAATATCATTGATAGAAGCTAGAATAGGGTAGACAAGAATATCTGGGTCTAGACCTCTCTTGAATGTCTGGATAGCGATAAAACTCGTTACAGGTATACTCGTTAGAACCGCCAGCATACAAGCGATAGTAGGCACAAGAATGAAAAGGAACCATTGCTCCATGGATGCCGAGCCATTTACCAGATTAATGATAAAACTGAACGAGCCTAGAATCAATGTATCGATAACAGTCATCACCAGAACAGATTTAACGAGATTCCAGTACTCAGACGTATTATCACGAAGATGAGGCTTCACGGTACCAAGATGAAGCATCGTAGCCAAGTTACCGCTGAATAACCCACCGATACCTCCCCGAATAGTAAGAATAGGGGGAAAAAGAGCCAATATCCATGAGCTCTTACTGAATTCGGGCGTGAAGATAGCTATCAAACCACCTGCGAATAAACTGAACGTGCTGAAGCTTAATCCGAGCAGAGTCTGACCTGAGGCTGTCTTAAAGAATTGGCGAATTCGCCCCTGAAGTGCAGTGGTTGCCCCAAGAGTGTTCTCTCTCCATACCAGTTCACGGGGCATATAGCCCCACGGGTAGTTAGACAATAGATATTTAAAGGTATCATGGAGGTTGAGTCTCCGGTTTCTCTGGATTTATATGACGCAGATTATTCAAGATAGTGAGATATATGAATCCAATACTTGTTATTGCAGTATTTGTTGTTCTACTCGGAATATTACTCTATTTAATGCAGAAAAAGGAAACAGAGCCAGAGATACTTCCCAGAGCAGAAAACGAATCTATCACAGAGAAAAGAGTCGTAAAAGCAAATGATTATCAGGCTCAATATGAGAAGGAGAAAAAAGAAGAACCGCCAACCCCAGAGACCAAGATAACAGACGAAGAGACTTCTGTTGATGATATAGCCGAGCTTGAGGGCGTTGGACCAAAATATCAGGAACTAATCCGAGCCGCAGTATACACCAGCATCAAAACAATAACAGAATCAAAACCCGAGACCCTCTACACAAAATTAATAGAGACCAATGAAGAAACCGGGATAACCAAGCGACCACCAACCCTCAAAAATATCGAGGAATGGATCAAAGCCGCGAATTCTCGCCAAGCCTGAGCAAACCATCTTTTTTCAAAATCTTACCGTCATCAATTAATCCATCCAGCATATGCTGCATCTGATACCGCCACCTATGCTCTCCATTGGGTAGCATCACAAGATCGGAAGGAAACATCTTGTCTTTCATAAAATGAAATGTTTGATTGAGAAGCTCATCCTCCGTTGCAGCCTCAAGTCTATCCAAGGTAACCAAAAGAGGCTCAACATACTCAGGCTTCGTGGTGCGTCGCTCCATCACCCCAAATATCTAATGGGCGTTGAATAAATAATACGCATGAGCAACTTCAGGAACGAGGAAATCAGGTTCGACCTACTAAGAAAATACAGCGCCAACCAATGGGGAAGATACCCAACAGACATAATACCACTCACAGCGGCAGACCCAGACTTCAAAGCAGCAGAACCCATCAGACGAGCTATAATTAATATGTCAGTAGACGGCGTCTTCAGCTATGGAGCAGACGGGGGAAACAGCGACTTCAAGGAAGCCTGCGCCAGACACGTAACCAATAGAAAAGGCTTCAAATGCTCACCAGAGGAGATTCACGCCCTCAATGGGGTAGCCCAAGGCATGATGATCACATGCAAAACACTACTAAAGCCCGGAGACGAGGCTATTATCTTCGACCCTGTGGATTTCTTATTCGGAAAAAGCATAGACGCAGCAGGTGGCAAGAAGGTACTCAGCAAAATAGACTGGGAAACATTAGAGTTTGACCTCGAGGGTCTCAAGGAACTGGTATCTCCTCGTACAAGGATGCTCTGCATCTGTAACCCTCATAACCCCTATGGCAGGGTACTGAGGAAAGATGAGTTGAATGCGATGGTCGATCTCGCAGAGGACCATGAGTTATGGATTATGAGCGATGAGATATGGAGTGACATTGTCTATGATGAGAGAAAACATATTCCGACAGCCTCACTAAAGGGAGCACGAGAACGAATCATATCCCTCTATGGGTTTAGTAAGACCTTCGCCATGGCTGGACTACAACTAGGGTTCATAGTAGCCCAGAACCCCGAGTTAATGAAGCGTTTCAAAGAAACAGCACCGGGATACTTCTATCCCGTCAATAATATTAGTCAGGAAGCAGGGCGTGCAGCGTTGGAGGAATCTTGGGACTGGGCAACAGGCTTCGTAGGGCACTTGGAGAAGGTTAGAGACTATGTATATGATAGACTCAAGGAGATGCCAAAGGTAGAGGTCAACAAACCAGAAGGAACCTATGTCATATTCCCCAAGATACAAGGCATGAAAAGCTTAGAAGCAACCGATTACCTACTAAAGGAAGCAAAGGTAGCTGTAGTACCTGGTCACGGGGAACCCTTCAGCTATTTTGGACCGGGAGGAGAGGGGCACATAAGGATAGTTTACAGCACAAGTATGGGTATCATAGAGGAATCCTTAGATCGGATAGAGAAGGCTCTCATCAAGCTCTAATTGGTTTCACTGCTTCAGCACTGAACTGTACCCATATCTTTTCGCCCTCTCTGAGATTCGCTGCCTTCACAGGTCTCCTACCCATGGTCAATACAATTTTCTGCCCAATATCAGTGGTAATATAGGTCGTGGGACCAGTGGTAACTATCTCCGATACAGTGCCTTGGAATAAATTGTCTCCAGTATTCACTGGAGTCTTACGGTGCAGTATAATCTCAGCTCCATGAACAGCCACCTTATTCTGATCAGTGTCCGGTACATGACTCGTACGAAGCGTAATATTACCAACGTCTACTTTGGTATATGGTCTGCCGTGATGATACTCTTTGACATCGTATACGTTTCGGTATCCGAAAAACCGGGCAGCGTACTCGTCTCTGGGATCATTATAGACCTGCTCAACAGTACCAAAAGCCCTGAGCTCACCCACACGGACCACAGCAAGCTTATCCGCCATGGTTAATGCCTCAGTCTGATCATGAGTGACATGAATGGTTGTCAGATCCAGATAATTGTGTATCATCTGAACCTCGTCACGGAGTTCCTTTTGACTGATAATATCCAAGTTATTCAAGGGCTCATCAAGCAATAACACTCTAGGCTGCTGGATCAATGCACGAGCCAAAGCCAGTTTTCGCTTCTCCCCACCACTCAGAGTAACAACCGTCCGGTCCAGATGTGGCTTTAATTTCATTAACTC
>CAZZFH010000296.1:0-3509 GCA_964653295.1 uncultured Candidatus Bathyarchaeia archaeon
TGTAGAGTCCAAACATATTCACATTCTTGCATCCTAAGCTCCCTCATTTAAATGGTCATTTATATCAAACCCTTCTTCCAGTTCAACATCTTCCTCCAAAAAAGAGTCATGTTTAAGACGATTTGCTTTATCCAGGGCCTCTCTACATAATCTGCATAAGGTTATCGTTCCTCTATAATTTGCTTCCATTACCTTTGTTCCACCAGGAAGTTTACCACTACAAATCACGCATCGTCTTGGAACTGTTAATATTGTCCATCTCCACCACCGCAACCATCTTTTTTCACCCATTCTAAGCTCCCTCATAAAAATGGTCAAATAAACTATCTCTGCGATCCTCAGCGTAGCGTTCCCATACGATATGTTTACCAAACCGCATATCATGAACCTCATCGAAGGGTTTGCAGAGTTTTTCTATGAAGTTCTCAGCTTGCATCAAGAGCATGAGTAACGAGTATGGACTTTTATCCATCTCAACATAGAGATAGTGAGCCATGCCGCTGGGGATTTTAGCCATAGATGCGTCCTCCCAGCCACCATAGAAGAGTAAATCAAAGGGTAGGAACTTGTGGAATACCTGGAGCATGAGGGTTCTGCACCGTCTTAGGCTATGAGACTTGAATATGGTCCACTTACTGCCCCGGTCACTTGTCGGCTTGAGCAGCCAATAGGTTCCTTCAAACGTGTATTCAATGGCGGCCTCAAGGATTCGTTTACTTGATGAATCTTTCTCCGCGAACCGGAATGGATCTCTATTATCTTGAAGATAATCCCATAGTTCCTCGGTCCAGGGTTCAAACTTCTTATTGAAAGGAATGGCGGGGCCTCTGAGACTCCATCCTTCCTCGGTCTTACGTTTAGCCGTCTTAACGGGAATAAGCAGAGATTCTATACCGTTTATGTAAACTGGGTACGCTAAATCTGTCTCTGGTTGATATTTTCCTGCAATTTCAGCCACCCGTCCAGCTACAATGTACTCGTATTTCATAGCCATCTGAAGTTGATACTCGTCTACATCCTTAGCTACACGGCGATTCTCAGTCGGATGAATGGTATCACCTACTGCCTCTATCTTGTTACGTACTTCAAGAGGGGTAGGTAGACGCATTTTATTTCTCCTCATCAACTTTTTGGATGGTGACCAATATTTTGGCCCCATCTTCTATTTCAAGTCCCTTAGCGATGGGTTTTGGGATTGTGACCACTAGGCTGTTCCCGCTATGTCTGGCGGTGCCCTCGTAGGTGCTACTCATTGGGGGATTCCTGCCTCACAATTTGCGTCTTCGCCTTCGATCACTTCTATCTTGTATAGGAGAGATCCGTATCCGTATTTTGGGTCTTTTTCTACCTCGTATCCTGATTCATTGAGGAATTTAATGTTGGTACAAAAGATCGCGTCTCCCGGTGAATCACCAGGACTATGTACTAACCCATCTTCTTTTCCCTTTGCAAACATACATTCCCAACAATTAGATCCCATTTTAGTATTCCCTCAGTTCTACCATACCACAACCACTTTCATATCCATTAGGTGTTCGAGGGTTTGAACAATATCGTCGACCACGGATATATGGGCCTCTACTGAGATACCCGCGCATCCCATTATGCCCGCTTCACCCTTGTATTCCTCCATTTCTCGGAGATCAGTCCATAACTCGTGGTTCGCATCCAACATCTCGCTTATGTTGAACAGGTCATGTCCCTTGGGATTCTGGGCGTAGATTGTTAACATAGTCATTTATAGGGCCCCCATTATTCTGCTGATGATCATGTCGATGCATATCTGGGCGTCTGGTCCTTCTACGTCCTCTGTGAATTTTCCCATTTCCTTTAGTTTAAAGAAAACAGTTCCTCTTAAATCCATTATTAGGTCGTCAATTTCATCGGCTTTGTCGCTTTCCCTCAATGCTTCGGCACACTCGTTTAGGGTCCAGTGTTGAGGGGTTTTCTCATCCTTCATGTCTTACTACCGTCTTATTATATATTAAACTATTATTTAAGTCTTACCCCAGTCTTACTCACATTTCCTTATCGCGGTTTCTACATCCGTTTTACCATATTTTTTATAGAGAATATCATTTGATTTATCATGCCAGGCGGCTACCGCTTGAGCATGGCTACGGTATTTTGAATAATGTGGTATGGCTAGGTTGCGTTCATTTATTTCATGTTCTAATACTATTTTTCTCTCAGTTTTGTTTAACTTTGACCATGATTTTTTGTCAAACATTATTAATTTGTCTTTAGGTGACCAGATGCCGCCAAATTGAAAAGTATCTATTATGGCAACTGGGTGTCCTTTATAATTAAAAGTCTCTGTAACCTTATTTTCATAAACAGCTATGAAGGGATGGTTTACCGCCATTTCTGTGATCTTTTTACTGGAGTAACCTTTGGTTTGTCGAGGGCTTATGCTGATAATTCTTTTTGTAAATACGTTTCTAGTTTCTCTTTTTTGGCCCTTTCCGCGTTTATGGCTTTTTACATGTATGATTTTACCATGAACATGTCTTATATGGGAAGACACTGTGTGTTCTTGTGGGGTTTTCCGTTTCCGTCTAGAACGGCGTGAACCTCTAGATCTTCTTCTACCTACCATCTTCTATACTACCTTCTTTTATCTCTGAGTAAAGATAATTGCCTAATAGAGACTGAGACGGATCACTAAGATCATAGTTTTTTATTATCAAATTAGTAAACGATGGTCTAGAATCCCCGCCTTCTATCTTTTTTGAGGCAAGTTGTATCTCCATTGAATAAATATTGAAATCATCGTAGAGTTCTCTGATTAATTCATTATCATTATATGTTAGCAGCCATTTTCCTTTAAGCACCTTTAGTATTTCAGCTAGATCTCTGTGATCTTGTTCTGAGAACCCGGTTCTATATCCCGTGGTCTTATAATATGGAGGGTCTAAATAGAAGAATGTTCTCTCATCATCCCAGACTTGCATGATTTTTCTAAAGTCGGAGCATTCGATTGTTACTCCCTCAAGTCTTTTACTTATGGCGGGTAATTTGCTTATCCTGGCTGGACCCCAGTATTTTTTAAGTTTTCCGTGAGCCCACCCTGATAATAGTTTACCTGCGAATTGTGTGCAGAGAATATAGTAAAAACGGGCCGCTCTCTCGAGGGGGTCACTAGGGGCTAATCCTTTTCTAAAGTCGTTTACCCATATTTCATGTATTTCTCGGCTATGGGGTAGCCACTGTAATCGTTCTATAAGTTTATCTAGGTTATCTCGTACTTGTAAGAAGAGGTTTACCAAGTCCCCGTTTATATCGTTATAGACTTCCTGGGGACTTGGATATTTACTAAACAAGAGCTCTGCAGACCCACCGAACACCTCAACATATATTTCGTGATGCGGAACATGTTTGATTAATTCGGGGATCATCTCACTTTTACCTCCTAAATACGGGAAAAACCTGCCCACGTTTACCCGGGTGCCTCCTCTGTCCGTTTTGTTTGCTTTATAATGGAGATAATGTGTTTAGCCGCATTTTGG
>CAZZFH010000297.1:0-3507 GCA_964653295.1 uncultured Candidatus Bathyarchaeia archaeon
CCACGGCGGTTCCTAACCTGTATCTCTTGACGATATTTGCTGATCTCTCTTCTCAGTTCCTGTGCTCTTTTCTGGAATCCGTTCTCATCTTCGTCGTATGTCTCATCGTCATAGCCCCTTGCACCGTGTTTCTTCTCTTTCTCCATATCATCCAAGAGGTCATCGGCTTCATCGATCAAGTCATCTGCTTCCTCAATCAAATCATCCGCAGTGTCCACGTCGCCATCATCGACGCTATTCTGGGCTTGGATAAGCAACTGTTCTGCTTGATTTAGAAGCGCATCTGCCTCACCTGTCTCATAACCAAGTTGAGCAAGCACCTCTAATCTCTCACGATATCTATTGAGCTTGGTCTCTTTCTTGCTGACATCGTTTGATTTCTCGATTAGATCATCATCGATGTCATCGTTTTCTTTACCAACCTCATTGGACTCTTTCACAACATGCTGGAGGCGTCTGGTGAGTTCCTTCAAGTCATCTTTGTCTACGTTATCCTCCATATCATCGAGTGAGTCTCTCAATGCCTGGAACTGGAACCGTATTGCCTCTTCGTCCTCACCGCTAATACTGTACTTGGCCATTATCCTGTAGAGTTTTGTCTCTAGCTGTGAAAAGTGGAGGCGAGTCTGCTGGATGAAGTGAGCCGTCTTTTCTACGCGTTTCTGGCTGCTGTTACTCTGGAGTAATCCAGTAGCCTGACCGATCAATGCATTAGCCTCCTCAAGCATCGACTCTAGATCATCAAACTCCCCAAGGTCAATGGCTGCCCCGATATCAGCGAGAATCGCTTCTGCATCATCAAGGAGCCCAACTGCCTCAGTAACATCTACTCCCTGCGTCTCTAAGTCTAACGCTATTTCACGTAGCTTCTCAAGACGATCAAGGGCTCTATCGTATCCACCGAGTTTATCAAAGGTCTCCTCTTCAATGTCTTCAATTTCTTCCTCAGCTAGCTCTGCGGAGGCTTCACCATACTTGTTCAGTGCCTCTGTTGCTTTTTCTATGGCTTCCTCATAATCGCCTGCTTCAAAGGCTGCCTGAGCCTCAACGTATAATGCCTCAGCTTGAGCGAGGGCATCTACTGCATCATCCGATAATGTACAATTATTAAGAACAAATGCATCGAATAGATTGTTAACCTCTGTACTGCTTGCGTTAACCGCGTCCAGCAGTGTCTCAGCTACCAGAGCTGGGTCTTCCTGGGCGGAAACCATGGATATCCCTACTGTGGCCAGTATCAAGGCTGTAAAGAGGATTAATATTGATTTCTTCATTCTTTTATTCACTGAAAATCTATAAGTATTCAGGCAATAAGAGGGACCCGAGGGAACCTTCTGGAACCTTGGTTTCATTGTTCCTCATCCCCCCTTAGCTGTAGGTAGGTTTCCCGACCTACTTTTGATGATAAGATCAACCCGTCCTCCTCAAGCCGCCGCACCATCCTCCAAGCACTGGACTTGGGAATATCAAAACGGTCCCTAACCTCCGTGATGAAGGCCCCACCCGTCTCTTCAAGGAACCGAAGTATCGCCTTATCATCGGTCCTGAGATGAGGATTTTTACGGAAAACCATATCCAGATCCACTTCTGGTTGCCGGGTATCCGGTTTCTGGAGCTTTGGGTCCCCGCGCTGGCTCATGAACCAGTAACCAGCCCCTATTATCACGACTATAACGGCTCCAGCGATATACAATGTCATATTTCCACTCGGTTCCACGATTGGGGCGTCAAAAACGAGGCTATATGCCTCTTCAGCGCCTTGTTGTGCCTCAGAGTAATCACCGGTTTCATACTGGTTTTCCGCGAGATCGAGCATATTTTGGGCTTCTGTGATGGTTTCTGGGGCTATCTGATCTCTTTTGGTCTCGATTATTGATTTGGCTGTATTGATACTGGTTAATGCTTCTGCTGCTTGGGCTTCTGTTTCTTTTACTGATTCAGATGCTTGGGTCGAGTATTGCTCTGATTGAGTGTATTGTTCATTCTGGTATGCTTGGGTCGCCTGAGCGAGTAGTCCTTCTGCCTCATCGATGACTATCCCATTGCCCAGCGCCTCATTCACATCAGCCCTTGCGGTATTTAGAAGAACTAGTGCATGTTCCTTGGTCCCAGTGGTACCGATCAGGTACGAGATGCTTGAGAAGCCTGCAGGCATCGTTATCACTGCTTGGTTATCAATTATGGAGATTCCTACTGGTGCTGGGTTTAAGCCAACGAGCACTGCCCCTGTGGGAAGTGTGTAAAGTATCGGTATATCCGAGTTTACGCTTATTGACCACTGGGAGCCGATCTTGTTTGTTATGGAGTCAGTGGTATAGCTGATGGTTAATGAGGTCGATCCAAGCGAGTCAACCTCGATTCCGTCATCGGTAAACGCCCAGTCGAGTATTATTCCATCCGGGTCAACCACCAAAATGTCCTGATATCCTTCTCCAATCAATGTTACATTGATCTGAGCCTGGGTGGTATCGGGCTCAATCACATATTCAACATCAACACTCCCATCAGAATAAACTGTAAGCGAGAGCGAATCCGATGTATAATCTTGACCGTAGACTCCAACCGGGAGTAATAGACCGAATAACGCTAAAAAAGCTACAAGTTTCAATAGTTTTCTCATTATATTATCCTCTTTCAATTAAGATTGATAGATCATTCATTGATTGGCTGTGGTGAGATATAAACTGGGTAATCTAGGTTATGGATCAAGGTTCTAGCTTCTTCGTCATTATGAAGCCATCCTCGTCCCCATAATAATTCTCAGCAGTTCTGACGTACTCGTATCCTCTATGCCTGTAGACATGCTGGGCTCTCCTATTGGATTCACGAACCTCAAGATAGGCGATATCGGCACCTTTACTGAGGAAACGGTTCTCTATATCATCGAGTAGCATGGTTCCCACGCCCATGCCCTGATACCGGGATTGCACAGCGATGTTCATGACATGTCCAGCTTTTCTGGGGTTGTTCACTTTTCCCCTCTTCTCTATCTCTCCAACAGCATATCCAATGAGTTCATCGTCATCAACCGCAACGATGAACAAGTCCTCGTTTATATGGAACATAATGCGGAAAAAGTTGAATGTCCAAGGCGTTGGGTAAAGATCCGACTCAATCCTATGAATTTGCTCAAGATCTTCTTCCACTGCATCACGGAGTGTTATGTTGGGCAATTATAGTTTCACTTTCAGTATCAGTGACCGAACCATCTGGTAGAGTCCACCAAATGTGAACGCAATACCACGTAATATGTCCAACGCTGGATAGGCAATAATCTTCCATAATTTTCCCGATCGAATACTCATGGGAAGATAGTAAAGCGTGTTTAGGACCCAGTAGATCCCAATTACCCCATAAGCCAAGTTAAACGGTAATGGGTGATTGATCTTGAATCCGATGTATAGAAGGAAACTGAAGATCAATAAGATAGCCAATGTGCTGATGAGATATGCAGCGTACCAACTGGCGAGAATGCTTGCCCTTTTATGAATTATGAGTAATGAGCCT
>CAZZFH010000298.1:0-3500 GCA_964653295.1 uncultured Candidatus Bathyarchaeia archaeon
TCACTGGGGGAACAGCTGCGCCGTCAAGGCTAACGCTGCTCTATTCAAACATCTAAGTAACTTGGAGGGGGTTGATACGGAACGCCTCGGCTTTATGGGGGGCGGTCTAGGGGGCGCCTTGATATGGAACTCGGTGCTCGGACCCTTCGCTGGAAAAGTAAAACAAGTTGCTGTAATGCAGGCAGTAGCAAACTTGTCTGCTGTTATCCGTGAGCAGAAATTCAAAGGAGTATGTTTGAAAGCCTATGGTATACCAGAGGAAACCATGGATGAGGAGGCAATCCAACTCCTTATAGAATATGATCCTATGCCGAGGCTCCAAAAACTCACAAAAGGGTCCAAGTTACCGAAAACAGTTATCTATCATGGCTCAAAAGACGAGAATATTCCTGCATCAACCAACGCTATTCCTCTAGCTATTGCTCTACGGAATGCTGGAGCAGATGTGAACCTAGAGCTATTCGAGGGCGTTGAGCATAACACTTACGCTATGGGGGAGCCCATGATGGAAAGACTCAGAGGATTTTTCTTAACACTCTGATCTATTGTTTTATAGCTAAATGTCCGTATTGTTAGCCATGAAGGTTCTTATTATTGGGGGTGTAGCAGCGGGGCCAAAAACAGCTGCACGACTCAGAAGGCTCGATCCAGATGTCGAGATCACGGTTATAGAGAGACAGGATCTACTCAGTTACGCAGGCTGTGGATTACCCTACTATATTGAAGACATTATAGAAGACTGGTATCAACTCCTTGGAGGAGACACTATCAGAGACGCTGAGTACTTCGAAAAACAGAAAGGATTCACCGTACATGACCAGACAGAAGCAGTAAAAATAAACAGATCCCATAAAACAGTCACAGTAAAAGATCTCCAAACTGGTGAAACCAGAGACCTACCTTATGATAAACTGGTTCTCGCGACAGGTGCCAGACCCTTTGTGCCCCGCATGGAGGGGACCGAGCTTAACGGGGTGCATCGCCTCTATAACCCGCATCAAGCCCAGGCAATCAAGAAGCTGGTGGAGAAGGAATGCGGAAAAGTAGTGGTGGTAGGAGGGGGGCTCATCGGTATTGAGACCTGTGGTGCTTTCAAGGTTCACAGCTGTACCACGACTGTAGTGGAGATGATGCCTACCCTTGTGCCGAATCTCTTGGATGAGGAGATGGCATTACTATTGGAGAATTATCTAAAATCTCAGGGCGTGGACGTTGTTAAAGGTAGCCCTGTAGCCAAGATACTTGACGACGGAAAAGGTAACGTCGCTGGAGTCGAGACCAGTGATGGAAAGATAATCGAGGCTAATGTAGTAGTTATCGCAATCGGTGTAAGACCTAACACTGAGCTAGCTGTTGAGGCTGGGCTTGAGATAGGTCCAACGAGGGCTATCGCGGTAAACGAGTACCAGCAAACCAGTGACCCAGATATTTATGCGGGTGGAGACTGTGTCGAGTGTAACCACATGCTCACAAACAAGAAGGTCTTTGCACCCCTTGGGAGCACAGCCAACAAGCATGGCAGGGTTATAGCAGATAACATAGCTGGGATGAAGACAAAGTTCCCGGGGGTTTATGGGACTGCTGCCTTCAGGGTGCTTGACTGGAACTGTGGGACCACTGGATTGACTGAAAAGAACGCGAGAGAGCTGGGGTATGATGTCGTTACAACAATTACCCCAAGATATGATTTTAGTAGCTATATTCCGGGTGCCAAGTATGTTATCATCAAGCTCATTGCCGACCGGGAAACCTGTAAGGTTCTGGGCTGTCAGGTGGTGGGAGAGGGTGATGGTGTTAAACGAATCGATATCATCGCTACAGCTTTGAAGTTTGGCTCCGACTTGAAGGGAATAGCCGATATTGACTTGGGTTATGCCCCCGCTTATAGTACCGCCATAGATGGTATTGCCCATGCTGCCAACGTGTTACGTAACAAGGTTCAGGGTATCGCATTTGGTGTTTCCCCTCTCGAATTGAAGGCGAAACTGGACAGTGACGATGATTTCGTTTTACTGGATGTCAGACGCAAGGAGGAATATGAGGCACATAGCTTCAAAGACCCAAGGGTCAAGAACATCCCCATAGACGAGGTCAAGGCTAGGCAAAACGAGTTACCCCGTGACAAAGAGATTATCGCTTTCTGTATTATTGGTGTCAGGGCGTATATCGGTCAGAGGATGCTGACAGGGCTAGGCTTTAATCATGCAAAGTATCTGGATGGCTGTATGCCCTCTTGGCCTTTCCCAGAGTATCTCAGATAGCATCAATTTCTTTCTTAATTTTTTCAGCCATCTCAACAAAGTACTCTTTTTTCCTTGGCTTGAAGCGTCCTACGCTGCTGAAAAAAGGTGATCCTACTCTGGTGGGTCTTGGTATGATGTGAATGTGGACATGGGGTATTATCTGCCCAGCGTTGGGTCCATTGTTTATCGCGATGTTACTATCGGTGGCGTTGAAGGCTCTCTGTATGGGTGGTACAATTTTTGTGAGAGTTTTCATGAGGTTTTCTGCGGTTTCTTCTGTTAGTTCCTCAATATATCGAGCATGTTCTTTGGGTATTAGTTGCACATGTCCGTCTGCTATTGGGTTGATGTCTAGGAATGCTAGGGTGTGTTCATCCTCGTATACTTTTTAGCTTGGGGATTCCCCGTCTCTTATCTTGCAGAATAAGCAGCTCATGTTTATTCATCTGGTCTCTGGGCTTTTAATGCGTTATGTGGGCATAGCTCAACGCAGCAGAAGCACTGGATACACTGGTCCATATTGAACTCAGGTATATCAAGGACCTTGATGGCTCCTGCTGGGCAAACCTTCTCGCATACACCACACCCAATACACTTGGACTCATCGCAGTGGATGGGCATACGAATCTTGATAAACATATCCCCATCCTGATGAATCTCAGGTTTCTTGAAGACCCGCATCACCGACTCAATAGACTCACCCAGTATCTCAACATCTTCCAAGCCAGCTGGTCCTATGCCTCGTTGCTTCGCAAGGTAATTGGTACCCACCTCTTCTTGAGGGTCCCAACCCATGATGACTGATGCCACTAGGTCTACGGCAACCGCATCATCCCCTGCAATAATCAAGCCCAATGGGACTGGTTCACCTGACGCTGGACCCTCCCCCTCCATGGCGATATGAGCATCCACGATGTTGAGGCGTATCTGCGGCTCTATAGCTGTGTATATGTCCAGTAGCAGGTGGCTGAAGGCTTCAGGGTCGTTACCAACTGAAACATGGTGGTGTGCCTTGGTGCCTCCCTGTTGGAGCCCAAAGAGGTTTTTCACTGCGCATGTGAGGGTGGTGAGTGCGTGGGTCTTGAGCTTGGGGAAGTTTATCACAGGGTTCTCTGTGGCGGTTTCTGGGAAGTGGAAAGTATCGAGTACCTTGCCCTCTGTGGTGCGTTTCACCGGTGGGTCGCGGTCCAGTACCCTCATCTCGATACCTGTTTTTTCACAGAATTCCTCTATTTTGTGGGCGTTGTAGACCATCTC
>CAZZFH010000299.1:0-3476 GCA_964653295.1 uncultured Candidatus Bathyarchaeia archaeon
AAACGCGAAATAAATCTTACGGATAATCCACAAAGCAAAAATATTCATTATATTACTCGTAGATGAATTATAATTCATGATTTGTACTGTGTTTATATGGCTTCCATAAACCTATCTTTTATCGTTATAGGTTTTATCGGGACAGGATTCGTTTTCTTATTGTCTGGTTTCACGATAACTTGGATAAAACTTAAGGCGTTATCCGTTAAACCACTTTTTACGGTTTCGGCTAGTTCTTCTTCATCAGATGCAATATAGCATCGCTCAAAGCCACAAGCTCTAGCAACATTTCTGAGGTCGGTTGTACCTGAAGAAAAGGATGGTTGGTTCCCTGTGGTACCATAAGCTCCGTTGTCTAATACTATTAAAACTAGATTCCTAGGGTTGTGATTAGCTATCGTTGCCAAGGATCCGAGGTTCATGAGAAGAGCCCCGTCCCCGTCTAGACACACCACTTTCTCGTTTTTTGATAATGCTAATCCTAGGGAGATGGAAGATGCTAGCCCCATTGAACCGAGCATGTAGAAATTTTTAGACCTATCCTTTATGTGATACAGTTCTTTGCTTGGATCCCCGATGTTGGAGACCACGATCTCGTCCTTAATTTGGTACATAATTATCTGAATGGCTCGGTATCTATACATTTTTGTACAACTCCGGGGACAAGAGTACGACATAGGGTTCACTCCTCCTAAACATTTTCTCGCAGAAGGGTTCAAGGGGTTCAAGATTTTTCTCTAATATGAGGAATGTTATTCCCATGGCATCGAGTATACCTGGAAGAGCTTTTCCAAGGGGGATCTGGGCAGGTATCTTCTCTTTGTAGTGCCCTCTGAAGCTAGCAAGTATGAGAATTGGTATCCTGTAAGTCTTCAGTAAGGAGGCTATGGCGTTGAAAGAGTTCCCAAGTCCAGAACTCTGGATCAGCATGAAGGGCTTCTTCCCCGCTAGGTAGGCTCCTGCACTGACCCCGATCCCCTCCTCCTCTCGGGTCACTGTAACTACCTTAATGTCATTATCCCCTTCCAGCATGTCGTAAAGGCCCTTTATTATGCTGCAGGGAAATTTTACCCCAAAATTATATCCGCACCGTTTTAGAAAATTGAGTATTTCCTCATCCACGTCATTGGATGAAGGATGAGGCTTCGTTTCTGTGTTTATATTTTCCTTGATTTTAATTCCGTTCTTTGATATGTCCGGTGTTACACTCAAATTCATAGGACGTCAATCCTTAGTTTTAATGGCTCAGTGTGATAACTGGCGCTAATACATTATAAATAATTTATCCTTTTGAAACACTTTTATTATACTATAAGGTAATTTTTTATATATGTTTATCCTGATAATGTAACATGTGGTCCAAGTTACTGAGGGAAAGCATATCTCCTAGTTTTGGTGAGAAATTACAAGAAACGTTGAATGCACTAGGATTGAGCGTAAAGGGATTCTCAAATGTGACCATGATACCTGTGAGTACTCTCTATAAGATTATCTCCGGGGAGCGGACGGATTTCAGAATATCCACCCTGAGGAGCATAATAGTTGGAGTGCAAAGACTTGAAGGCACAGATCAAGAAAGGATGGTGGGCGTAATAACCAGTAGGAATGCTTTGGACTCCATCGGTCGCATAATAGAGGTGGGCGATGATGTCCTTCACATTAAGGAATATCCCGCGACCACCATTGAGGAGGCGATCATACAGGGTGTACGAGCTGAGAAAGAGGGTGTAAAAGGGATAATCTGTGGACCAATCGCGGCCACGACGCTTGAGAAGGTTGTAGACATTCCTATAACAGCATTGAGGTTCGAAGAAGGGCCTCTAGAAACAGCTCTAATGAAGCTCAATGAGAAAATCTAATAAGCCCCATTGACTGGGTTCTCCTCTTTATCTTGATAGAGGGTGATATAGCATCTTTCTGAACTGGAACAGTTTGATCGCATTCAGCGCCAGTTGAAAGATGTGTGGTTTTAAGTCTGGCAGTGAAAGGTCGCTGATTCTCCTAATATTATCCTCGGACATAGCTGCGTAGAACCCATCTCGATTTTTCACATATGCGAAGAAGATCTGAGGTAGGTGAGCGAAATACCACCATATCTGGAGGTTGCTCTCGTATCTGAAATTCGGCTCAATGTCTCCATCCATTGTCATTTTATAGAGCATATATGGGAAATTAAGACCGGCAGCAATCGACAGTTCCAAGGTTCCCCAGAACTTTGGGTTTATCTCCATTAGGCGGGGTATCCCCTCTCTATCCTTCTTAAATTCTACCTGGGCCACTCCGTGCCACTTCATTTTCTTCAGCAATCTCAGGGCTAACTCGATCAATTCTGGGTCCTTTACTGTCTCGTTTACTATCCCCACGCCACCGCTTGGGGGATAGGTTATAACCCGCCTTTGTGCAAGTGCCCCTCGTGGTTGCCCGTTATTGAATAGTACACACACGTCCATGAGATCTCCCGGGATATATTCCTGGATCATGGGTTTTTCATAATCGAGAATATCATCTGATTTTTTTTGATTGAATTCGCTAACAACTTTTCTAAACTCATCTTCCGAAGTAACATATCTCGTGCCTGAACCCGCTGCACCTTTCCTAGCTTTGATAACTAGGGGGTACTTGAATGACTTCTCATCGATGGATTCCGCTGACAATAAGGATGTCTCGGGGACCGGCACGCCAACGTTCCTTGCAGCCTCTATTGTCGTGTACTTGTCATGAGCCTTCTCCAGTATCTTGTAGTCTGCGACGGGGACTCGTGTGTAGTTGAGTAATTCCTCTTTGAAGTAAGAGACCGGGATGGTTGTGTCGACCCCGATAGGTATTATCATGTCGTAATCCCGGGTAGAAAGAGTCCTCTTGATGTCGGTTATGAAGCTGTTCATATCAATGTTTGGCGAAGTGTATCTAGAATATCCCGAACTGTAGACAGAGAGTGAGGCGACCCTGTTCCTAATGGGTGAACCGCATGTATACACCTTAATGCCTTTGTTCCCGATATCTCTTACAGCGGCTAACGCGTTTTTATAACTGTAATTTGTTATCAGGACGCTTGAAGTCATTTCCTATAGATATTATCAAGGAATTATTTATTTGAATTTGATAACCTGCGCGCGCAACGATAAATCTATTTTATTATATTTTATTATTTTTATATTATATAAAGAATAAAAAATATCGGCACGCGCAATGTAGAACATATATAAAGTACTTTAACTATAGAAGCGTAATTTTATGGAGGGGTACTGCATAAAAATCTTACATGACTATGATGAACCTTACTTTCGTCCAAATTACGCGATACGAAGAGGTCTGAAACTAATCCTCTATGGGATCTGCCATCGCTTGGGACTCAGGCCTAAATTTATTGAACCTATTTATAGTGAGGTCAGAGAATACGCAGACACTCTCATTAAATTAGATAAATTGGTAGGAGTGACTCCAATTTTAGGAATAAGGGACGTTGTGCAGGATCA
>CAZZFH010000300.1:0-3466 GCA_964653295.1 uncultured Candidatus Bathyarchaeia archaeon
TCTGCCATTTTTCTTCGATTTGTTTCCATTCAACCATATGCATACTATCCTCTATCTGATCTTCAATCGATGGCAATGAGAATAAAGGTTATGAGTAAAAACAGTTGCGGACGAGCAGTATCTATGAAATGAGCCCTGCTTCAAGGAGCATTTGCGCTGAAATGAATTTATTTCTGCCAAATGTATACACGATTGATCACGGTTTCTATAATCAATCAGATCTTTAAGACATCAAAATATCGGTGTAATTTGTAACCTCTAATAACCATGGTTTACATGGGTAATTAATGGCGGCTCGTTTCCAGAAAATACTCAAAATAAACCGACTGGTCAGCCAGTTACTAGCCGAGATAACCCTAGTCATGCTTGTCACCGGGTATGGCATGACCTTTCTTGGGGTAGATGAATCCTTTTTCAAAGTAATTCACTATCTATTCGATATACTGTTCGCCCCAACATTCCTGACACACGCCATCATCAATACACTCATCATCAAATTCAAGTGGAAACCAATACTCGGCTCAATCTGGCAAGGAAAAGCAGGTAACAAGATAAAACTAAGACTAATCCAGAAACTGAGCAGCATCGGGTTACTAGTTTCAGGGACATTACAGATAGTCTCAGGTCTAGACTGGTTCAAACTTGGATTATCCAGTCTCCTGCCTTATCCACTACACCGGGAGATCGACTTCGCTGTCTTCTTCTTCCTGATTATCCATATGGCGATAGCTCTCTATTTCTATCAATTACGTAAAGCAATCAAGGTAGAAGAGCCCCGGACCGTTGACCTTGAACGTAGGAACGCCATCACCATTATGGGTGGGTCAGTCCTCGCTTTTATCGCCTCATTATTCCTTCAATCAGCACCCAAAATAGGAGGCAACAATACTGGAACCCCGGGAACACTGCCTCCGGGTCAATCCGAGATCAACCAGTTAAAGGTGCTTCACACAGGGATCGGTATCCCCCCGTTTGATCCTGAGACATGGAGATTCGAGGTAACAGGTGAAGTGGATAACCCAATCTCATTGAGTTATGAGGAGTTCAGGACACTCCCAACTGTTATCCGTCTCGCTGATTTTCACTGCGTAACAGGATGGACAAAGTTCGATAACCTCTGGGAGGGCGTCAGTTTAAAACACATTATCGATCTCTCCCAGTTGAGACCCAATGCTAGGTTTGCCACTATTGAGTGTCTGAGGGGTTATACTACCAATCTTCCTGTACCTGAGTTAGTCAAGGATGATGTCTTGTTGGCTTATAGACTGGACGATAAAGAGCTTCCACGGGAGCATGGCGGTCCTCTGCGCCTAGTTGTTCCCTATAAATATGGCTACAAGTCTGCCAAATGGGTTATCCGAATAAAGTTTACAGAGACCCAAGAACTCGGCTACTGGGAACAGCGAGGATACAGTAATACCGCGAACCCATTCACAAACGACAGATACTCTAACTAAATTACACAAAAAAGAGATGGAATAATCGATTATTCCAAGACCGCTCTTATCCTTCGCACGCCTGCTGAGATACTCTGTTCTTTCTTTATCTTGAAGTGCCCAAGCTCCCCTGTGTTCTCCACATGTGGACCGCTACAAACCTCCAATGAGTAATCCCCGATAATATAGACTGAGACCTTGTCACCATATCTATGCTCAAACACAGCTTGTGCGCCCAGCTTCTTAGCTTCCTCAAAAGTGGTCTCGATCTTTCGTATCGCTATACCATTCTGGATTTGTTTATTCACCTCATCTTCTACTGCCCTCAACTCCTCGTCGGTAAGTTTCCTGTGGTAGTTGAAGTCAAATCGTAGACGCTCTGGTGTGATATTCGAGCCCTTCTGCACGATATCCTCCTCAAGGACATTCCTCAGCGCCTCGTTCAACAAATGGGTAGCAGTATGCAGTTTCACTGTCTCAGTGGACTTGTCAGCCAATCCGCTTCCAAACCGTTTCGTAGCGCTAGCCCTAGACACTTTCTGATGCTTCTCAAACTCCTCGTAGAAGCCCTCAACATCAATGGGGATATCGTTCTCGGCTCCAAGCTCCTTTGTTATCTCTATTGGGAACCCGAAGCTCTGATAGAGGAGGAAGGCGTCTTCTCCGCTGATCTTTTTCTCTTTATTGGCTATCCTGTTGAACCTGTTCAATCCCTTCTGGAGGGTGTTATTGAACTTCTTGTACTCTTTCTCCAGCTCAGAAATAATCGCTTCCTCATGCTCCCTCAGATGCGGATAGTCTTCAACGTAATTCATTATAATAGTCTGGGCTAGATCGCTGAGGAACTCATCCTCGATGCCAAGCAGTTTACCATGCCTGATGGCTTTCCTTATCATACGCCTCAGCACATAGCCCTGCTCAACATTCAGAGGCACAATTCCTTCAGCCAACAAGAATGTGGATGCACGTGCATGCTCAACTATAACCCTGACGCTACGAACCTGATTCGGGGCAACCTCCTCTAAGCCCGCTAGCTCCTTGACTTTATCGATGAGTGGCTTGAATATCTCTGTGTCATAGGCGTTGTCTTTTCCCTGGAGTACAGCTGTTGTACGCTCCACACCCATCCCTGTGTCCACGTTCTTCTGCTTCAATGGCACATATTTGCCATCAGGGGTCTTGTTGTACTCCATGAAGACATTATTCCAGATCTCACAGTACTTTCCACAGCTGCAACCCGGTTGACAATCATCACCACAAGCCTCCTTACCCGTATCATAGAAGATCTCAGTATCTGGCCCACATGGACCGGTATTACCAACAGGTCCCCACCAGTTATCCTTCTTGGGAAGATAGAATATCTTCTCCTCAGGTATCCCCAGAGCCATCCAGACCTCCGCGCTCTCCACATCCCTTGGGCTCTCATCATCACCCGCAAAAACAGTGTATGATAGCCTTTCTGGGTCTAGGTTAAGCCACTCCTCGCCTGTGAGGAACTCGTAGCTCCACCTGATAGACTCCTGTTTGAAGTAGTCCCCTAGGCTCCAGTTCCCAAGCATCTCAAAGAAGCTCAAGTGGAAACTGTCCCCCACCTCATCAATATCACTGGTTCTGAGACACTTCTGGACATTGACAAGCCTCTTACCACTTGGATGGGGTTGACCCAATAGGTATGGCACGAGGGGATGCATTCCAGCAGAGATGAATAACGCTGTTGGATCGTTTTCCGGTATAAGAGACGCATTCGCTATAACCTTGTGCCCTTTCTCTTGAAAGAACTCTAAATATTTCTTCTTCAATATCTCAGAACTAATCAATTAAACCACCATAGTTGAAATTGTAAATCATTTAAGGATATCCTAGACCAAAACAAAAAATGTAGACCACCTAATAGCATCAAGATATGACTCCTTAAAACAAGGATAAGTGTGTTTAAATTAAAATAAACTTGGGGAGGTTTAACCGAAGAGAGCGCCGAGTCCCTGTAGGTCCTCTTCCTCTTCTGGTTCCTCTTCTTTAGCCTCTTCCTC
>CAZZFH010000301.1:0-3452 GCA_964653295.1 uncultured Candidatus Bathyarchaeia archaeon
CTGGGCTACAGTAAACCTGATAATCGCGGCTGGGCTCACGGTTTTTACCGAGATACTTTTTCTAAACTATCTCAGATTCCGGCAGGGCTACATTGTTGCCTATTGTTACCTACTCTGGGCCATCGTGGTGTGGTACTATTTGATGCATAAACGAGTTGCCGCATTGATAAGCACCATACTGGAAAACAATGAATAAAAACCACCATCAATATGGAATGCCATCCATGAATCACTACCTAGACACACTCGAAGAGACTGGAAACAGCCTCATGATATACAAGAACGGTGAATTGATCTTTGAGAGCAGCCTCAAGGGCATCAGGCCCCACCTGAAGGCAATCAATGAGCTCGGGGAAAAACTAGAGGACACACTAGTCGTGGATAAGATTCTGGGCAGAGCAGCGGCGTTTCTTGTGATTTATATCAAGGCTGCGGAAGCAATTACAACGGTTTTGAGTACGCCGGGTAAGAGGGTTCTGGAGAAGTATGGGGTAAAATTCAGTTATCGTGAGGAGGTACCCCACATCAAGAAGAAGAACGGGGTAATCTACTGCCCATACGAGAGGATGGTACAAGGAATAGAAGACCCAGACGAGGCATACAAGGCAATCATCGAGAAGATGAACAGCTTCAAGTCTTCTTCCTCATAGCATAAATCGCAGGTAAGGCGCCTAGGTTCAACGCAGCGCCTATCAGGAAAATTGTGCTATAGGGGAGAAAGACTGTTAGTATGCCTGATGCTACGCTTCCAATGGTGCTTCCTAGACTGAATACACTGGATAGGTAGCTTATGCTCATGGTTTTTACTTCGGGTTCAACGAGGTCGGTCAGGAAAGCCCATTCAGCGACAGCCCTTGTCCCCCAGCAGAGCCCATAGAGGGTCATGGCCACAACAAGGAATGTAAAGGTACTCGTGAAAGCCATTAGGGCGAAGCTTACCACTAGCAAAGCGTATGCAGCGTACATGGGGGGTCTTCTGCCTATCCTGTCGCTAAGACTACCGGCTGGATATCGGGATATGGTGTTTGTGAAGCCACGTATGGTGAAGAGTAGTGCGATGTTGGAGTCGCTGAACCCAAGATAGTTGGCAGCGTATATGCTGAAGAGGGCGAGGAAAATAGACTGGGCTGTACTGAAGCTTGACCTGCAGTAGCTGAGTAGGAGGACGTTTCTGTTTCTCAGTATCATTTTTAGTGACTCAGTGGTGCTGATTGCTGGTGTCATGGTTCTTGTTCTTTCACGGATGTTCTGGGGAGCCATGAAGACTAGTAGGGCAATGCCTATGGTTGGGACTGCTCCTGCTATCCAGAACAAGCCTGTGTATCCGAGGGGTTCTACTAGCCAAGAGCAGAGAGCTGGACCCAGAAGCATACCGAGCCCGAGGAATGTGAGGTATCTTCCCATGGCATCGCCTTGTTGGTGTGGTGGTGCTGCGTCGCTTACGGTGCTCATGGCGGTCTGGTTGAAGCTGCTGGCGGATATGCTGTTGAAGAGGACTACAAGGATTAGCTGAGTGTACCCCTTGGCGGATATGAATAGGAGGGTGCCTATTCCGCTGATGATGAGGCTGAGGATCATGCTGCGGATTCTGCCGATGCGTTCGATGAGACCGCTTATGGGTATCCTGAGTAGGAGGGGGATGAAGCTCTGGACGCTGAGCAAGACCCCAAGCTGGACTACTGTGATGCCTTTCTGGGTGAGAAAGAGGCTGTAGATGGGCTGGGTTAGTGTGAAGTTGAGTACGAATGTGGTAGCTGCGAGCATGAGGGCATATAGCCTTGGGTTGTAGTTGCTCGTAGGATTCATTTCTTGGGTTTTCGTGTTTGTGTGGGGGATAAGTGTTACGGGAAGGCGATGGTTTTAAGAGTCTTGGCGCTGATTTGTTTGGATTTATCAGGCGGTGAAAGGGTGTGCTCGATGAAGTGTTAGGGTTTCTGGAGTTGATAGGTGAGGAGGAACTTCGTGAGAAGACTGGTGGGTTTTTTGTTGATCCTCCTGCTGGGTTTGATGTGCCTTGTCTGCTGCTTGAGGTTTGTCCCGCGGGGGCTTATCAGCATCATAGTTATGCGGGGGGGTTATTGCAGCACACGGCTTCTGTTGTAAGGGTCTCGTTGACGTTATGTGATATCGTTGAGGAGTATTACGAGGGATCAGTGGATCGGGACTGTGTGGTTTCTGGTGCCTTGCTTCATGATGTGATGAAGTGTTATTGTTATGAGGAGTCTGGTGAGGGGGGGTTCCGTACCAGTGATTTCGGGGGACGTGTGGATCACCTGAGTTTGATGGTGGGCGAGATGATTGCTCGTGGGTTCCCTTGGGGTGTGGTGCATGTGGTGGCTTCGCATCATGGGGATGTGGGAGCCACGAAGCCAAAGACCCTTGAGGCGCTTATTGTCTCTCTTGCTGATCTTATTGATAGTGAGTTTAATGGTAAGTTGCTTAGGGCGGCGGAGTATTTGCTCAGGCGTGTGGGTGAGGGGCGTCCTCGCGTGGGTAGTGGTGGTGAGGCGGTTGAGGTTGTGGGTGTTAAGGATCGTGAGGGGTGGGAAGGGCTCAGGCGTTTGGTGGATGGAAAGGGTTAATTGATGCCTGTGTTGGTTTTTTGTGGGCAGCTGTGACAGAGTGGTTATTGTGCTGGTCTCGAAAACCAGTGGTCTTGTGCCTCATGGGTTCGAATCCCATCGGCTGCGCCACCTTTGGGGTCGGCTGGTGGGGAAATGGTGCATTTTTTTTCTTGTTGGTGTGAGTTGTTATGAGTGTGTGTGAGGTTTTCGTATTGAGGGTTAAGTGTTATACTGGCGTAGGTGGATGGTGTTTTGAAGCCCATGTCTCGTTATGGTGTTGAGGGGTTCGTTGATCGTGAGTCCGCTGATAGGTTTTCATGATTGGCTTATGTCTTTGGTCATGTGGGTTCCTGTAGGGGTCTGTTTCTGTGTAAAATGATGGGTTAAGATTCATGTTTAAAATTTTTATAGATATATAAAAAAGAGGGGTAGCGAGGGTGTTTGGTCCTCTCGCTATTTTATTTAGTCAAAGTAGTTCATGATTTCCTCGATTACATCGAGGAGATTATCATCTTCTTCGATGAGGTATCCGCCCGACTTGGTGTGCTGGAAGAAGACTGTGAGCTCACTGGCTTCGTCTTCCTTGATCAGCACCGCTCTGTGACATCCACCACATGCTCTTGAAGCAGGACCAGTGACATATGATGGTATATCACCGATTGCCCTGTCATCAACAGAGTCTGATGCAGACAGTATGCCTGGTAGCGACTTTGCTTGATCTGGCACGTCGTACATTCCTTCGATGTGGCATGATTCACAGTCTGTGATTCCATGTGTGGGATACGGGAACTCGATGTGATGCTCATAGTGCAACTCTTCGACTTCATCGGTGAAATCAATATCGCCGATATCGAATGCCTGCATTGAGTGGATCGCGTGTACGTATGA
>CAZZFH010000302.1:0-3448 GCA_964653295.1 uncultured Candidatus Bathyarchaeia archaeon
TCTATAACAGCCTGGCTAACCGCCTGCAAGAAGCTAAGATTGCCCGCGCTGAGACCGCTGCTGCGATACGGGTTATCGAGGCTCCAGTTATGCCGACAAGCCCCATTGGTCCCAATAAGAAGATGAATGTGGCAGTGGCTGGGGTTTTAGGGCTTTTCCTTGGCGTTCTTCTTGCTTTCTTTGTCCATTGGCTTTACGCAGAAAAGAAAGAGCAAATAGGTAAGCCCCTACCACCGGCTCATGGCGAACATTCCAATGAAGTATCCTAATGTACCAGCAAACAGGATGAATCCTATGCGTATGATTGTTTTAGATCTCATAGGAAGAGGATAGTAGAGAGCACAGGATTGTGCCCGGACAAATGGTCGCTGTAGTTACGACAATGGTTAGCAGATGTAGTGTTATAAGTCAACTAATTCACATTGACTATAAGCAACCATTAGATCTGAACCGCATACTTGGCGGTCTGATCAGCAATCGGATGCCTTTTCGTGTACGAAGACCCAAATAGTATTCCGTGGATGTAAGCCCGGTGCAACCGCTTGCATTGCCTCATCAAGAATGTACTGGAGGCTTGACGTTGACATTGGGCCTTTATGTGCAGCGTTCAAGCGGTACTCCTTCGGCTACCCGGTTCAATACATGGAACCCTTTGACGACACAAAGGGCAATCCTCTGGGGCATAGAGCTCAAGTTCCATTCTTGCTAGGGAGATGACGGGGAACTCCAAGGCGTTGTCACCAACTTGTCGGTCAACGATGCAAGCGATTCCCATGACTTTTCCCTGCCATGCTGTTACTACCTGGGCTACTTCGAGCGAAGAGCGTCCAGTAGTTACCACGTCTTCCGCTATGAGTACTCTGTCCTCAGGGAGGATTTGGAAGCCTCGAGGTAGTGTCATCTGGTTTGCCTTTCTTTCGGTAAAAATTCCTCGGACTTCAAGGCATGTGGCCAGTTCGTATGCAACAATGATGCCACCCAAAGCAGGGCCAATTACAACATCGATGGTCCCAAATGCGTTAGCTTTTTCTGCCAGCATCAGGCATATCTGGTGAGCTAGGGCTGGATATTGTAGGAGTTTAGCGCACTGAATGTATCTATTCGTATGCTTTCCGGACGACAACAGAAAATGGCCTTCCAAAAAGGCGCCAGTGGATTGGAGCAAAGTTAGGACATCTCTACTGGTGGGCACAACCACGAATATCCTCCCAACTTTCAATTGACTGGTTTTCCATAAAGGTAGTTAGTCCTTTTATGACTTTTATCCCGCAGAACGGATCTATGAAGTTTGCTGTGCCAATCTGTACAGCATAGGCTCCAGCCATGATGAACTCCACTGCATCCTGCCAATTTGTGATCCCTCCGATGCCTATGACAGGTATCTCTAAAGCTAGTGAAAGTTCATAAACTATTCCTAGAGTAATGGGTTTAATAGCAGGACCGGAGAGCCCTGCAAAGATGTTTCTAAATACGGGCTTGCGCTTGGTAATATCGATTGCTATTGCTCGAAATGTGTTTGCCACACAGATGGCATTTGCTCCTTCGGCTTGTATCGCTCTCGCTAGCTGCAAACTACTACCCTCGCTAGTTGGGGACAGCTTGACCCATAGCGGTTTCTTACATGCCTTTCTTGCTTCACGCACCACTTTTGCTGTTCTTGCTACCTGTTTGTCTGTAATGGGCTGATCGGGGATGTTTGGACAGGAGATGTTAATCTCAACAGCATCGATTGAAGTATTGGAGAGCTTTCCCACTACTTGTCCATATTCCTTCACCGTGTTGCCCCATACATTGGCGATTACTACGAGCCTCATTTCTTTCATTTTCGGGAGATCTTCCTTAACAAAGCTAGTTACCCCAGGATTCTGAAGGCCAATGGAATTTAGGAGGCCGCAAGGTGTTTCCCAAAGACGAGGTCCAGGATTTCCCTGTTGAGGGTGGAGGGTTAGTCCTTTTGTGCATATGGCACCCAGGCGTGAGGTATCATAGAGTTGGCCGTACTCTTGGCCGAAACCAAAGGTGCCTGATGCTGCAATGACGGGGTTTCTTAGGGCAAGGTTTCCGATCTGAACCGAAAGATCAATCATTCCAGATTACATCCTTGGCGCGGAATACAGGTCCATCTCGGCAGACACGACGTAAGCCTTGAGTTGTTCTCACCACACAACCCAAGCAAGCACCGATCCCGCAAGCCATCTTTTCTTCTAGAGAGACAAATAGTGGTACCCCTGCATTTTGACAAGTGTGATGCAGAGCTTCTAGCATCGCGTAGGGGCCACAAGCGTAGCATGTGTCATAGCCATGTGGCTGGAACACATGGCTGATCAGCCCCTTCTGCCCATTTTCACCGGATTCGGAGGATACACATAACTGTTTAGCGACCTGCTTAAAGGTTCTTAACAGAAACGGCTTGGCGTGAAAACCAAGGTAGACATCCGCTTTGCCAAACACCTTAGCAGTATAGAACAATGGGGCAATGCCTGCTCCTCCTCCAACTAGAGCAATTTGGTCGCCCTGTTGGTTCCAGCCATTGCCCAAGGGGCCAAATAAGACGAGCTTGTCTCCTGGTAAGAGGTGAGCCAAGAGGTGTGTGCCTTGCCCCTGCTTTACGTAAAGGAAGGAAAGCAGCTTGTCGGTGCGGTCAAAGATGCTCATTGGACGGGAAAGGGGTGGGTTGATGCCCCATGCTCGCAACATATAGAATTGGGCTGGTTTAGCCGGAAAGGTTCCCTGTACCCTCAGCAAGAACGTATCTGGGGCAACTTGGTCATTGGCTATTACTGGTGCTGTTCTAACATCTATCTTGTCCATTGCCGAATATCCCTTTTCATTCTTAGTGTTGCTTCACGTGCATACTCATCAAACCGACGCTCTGCATCCGCTCTATTTTTATGTGCGCCTAGAATTGATCGAGAGGCATTGATCAGAGCTCCATTTCCGTGAATGAACGCTTTGCTCACTTCTTGTCCACCAGCGCCCTGAGCTCCGTAACCGGGGATCAGAAGGAAAAGCCCAGGGAAAGACTGTCGTATTGTGGCTAACTCCTGACTTCTAATGGCTCCCACTGCACCGCCGATAAGGCTGTATCCACAGCTTCCTCGATAGTCCTTCCCCCACTCCGAGACCCGTCGGGCTACATGCATGAACAAAGGCTGGTCCACGCAATGCAGATCCTGAAAATCTTTTGCCGAAACGTTGGAAGTTCTTATCAAAATGAAGACTCCCTTTTCTTTCTGCTCCAGATATGGAAGAAAAGGGGCGATGGCGTCGGATCCCATGTAGGGGTTAAGGGTGACAAAGTCAGTCTCAAAATCTCCCGAAAAGTGTGCCTGAGCATACATTTCCCCGGTGGAGGCAATATCACCGCGCTTGATGTCACCGATTACAATTGTTCCTTTATCTCTAGCATATCGAATGGTATCCCGGTAACAGGAAAGTCCCTCTACGC
>CAZZFH010000303.1:0-3438 GCA_964653295.1 uncultured Candidatus Bathyarchaeia archaeon
ACCCACAGTACCCATTGGATGACCAGCAGGGAAGGTCATTATATTGATGGGGAGTTCAAGGAATTCTGGAAGACAGACCCAAAATTCAAGGAAGAAGAGCTAGGGCGAAGCATCAAGATACCAGTAGACACGGCACCCACCCCAGAACTAGACGAGATACTGAGGCTGATAGCAGCCAACCCGGATATCTACATGATAACTGGGCATGTCTCGGCACCGGAGGCGTTGCGGTTGACTGAGCTTGGTGTAGAGTATGGTATCGAGAAGATGGTGGTAAGCAGCACTGTTTTCAAGATAGCCACCATGGATCAGCTCCAGCAGATGACAGAGAACGGAGCATATATCGAATACACACTAGCAGCATATGGGCATAGCAGTGGTACAAGGAAAACCGACTATTATGTTGAGATAGAATACGCTAGCGACCCAATCCCGAGTAAATTGCCCAAGACAAGCATCAAGACTGTCGCAAAGCAAACTCAGGAACTGGGTGCTGATCATTGCATTATGGCGACTGATTATGGGGTCTATACGATGGCTCCTCCTGTTGAGGGGTTCCGTGAGTTTATTGCTTTGATGCTGGACCTTGGAGTATCAGAGGAGGATATTGTTAAGATGATAAAGTCCAACCCTGAGAAGCTCCTAGGCTTATCCTCCTAGTTTCTTTGATAATCATTAAACACTCAAACCGTATTCTATTCCCATGAAGTTAATCATCACAGCCGCCATAACAGGTGGCGAACCCGTACACCGGGGAATGACACCTTATGTTCCTACTACTGTCGAGGAGATCACCGAGGAAGCTGTAAAATGCTGGGAGGCTGGTGCGAGTATAGTTCACCTGCACGCCAAGGAGCCCAATACTGGTAAACCTCATCCTGATCCCAACCCTGTGCTTGGTGCTTATGTTGAGCAGATACGGAAGAAGACCAATCTCATCTGTAATGTTACCACGGGTGGGGGTAGAAGGGCAAGCGCTGAGGCTCTGGATAAGATGATTGAGCAGCGGTGTAAGCTTGGTCAGGAGATGATGTCTATGAATGTGGGTACAATAAACCTCTGGACCCCACCCTATGAGGGTGTTTTCATGAATGATGTGCCTCGTATAAAGCGCTGGGCTGGGTATATGCGGGATCATGGGATCAAGCCTGAGCTCGAGGTCTATGATACAGGCATGATTAATACAGCCAAGCTTCTCAGCGGTATGGATGTCTTTGAGCAGCCAATTCATCTCCAATTTGTAATGATTGGCAAGACAGGTTTCTCCCCCACACCAAAGACGCTGGTATATTGTGTAGAAGAATTAGAGCCCGAGTGGACTTGGAGTGTCTGCAGTCTAGGTAGAACCGAGTTGCCCATGTGTGCCTTGGCAATGTCATTGGGTGGGCATACCCGTGTTGGGATGGAGGATAATATCTACCTAAAACGGGGCGAATTATTGAAGAGCAATGCTCAGCTTGTGGAGCGAATTGTTACCATCGCTGAGGCATTGAACATAGAAGTGGCTTCTCCTGATGAGTCCAGAAAGATACTTGGGCTCAAATAACTTTGTAAAATATTTTTTTCAAAAAACTATAAACCGTTATCCTTGTTTGGCTTATTGAGTTGAAAACAGGCAGAGTGATAATCGGGGTAGCGTTAATCACGTTACTATTTCTTAGCGCTTACATTTTCTATCCAAGGGAGGAGCCAGAGGTAGAAAATAAGGCTCTATCCGGTGTGGTCCAGATCGGTGTAATAAGCCCCACAGATGCAGACCTCCCTAAATATGTGTATATGGCTGAGCTAGCTGAGACAGATATAAACTCTTATTGTGCTGAGTCGGGCTACAATATCTCGTTCAAGTTTCTGACCTTTAGCGCAAATGGGATGTCGGCGCCTGCTCTGGAGATCACTCAGTACCTGCACGGTGAAGGAGTGGACATTGTTGTTGGTGGGGGCTGGTCATCCCAGTTATGCGTTATGAGGAGCTATGTTAATGACAATGAGATCCTTGTGGTTAGCCCAAGTTCTACTAATCCCCAAGAATTCAGTCTTCAGAATGATTACATCTTCAGGTTCTGCACCCATGACTTCATGATTGGAGAGATAATGGCTGAGGTCAGTGAGTCCCTTGGGTTGGAACGTGTATTGATTATAGAGAGGGGTGATGCTTGGGCTGAGGGTGTGGGTAACTGGTTTGTTCGGGAATACGGTGGAGAGATGATTGGGCGGTTAAGGTATGCCGCTGAGATCACTACATTTAATGAAGTTCTTGATGAGGCAGAGGGTCTTTTGAGTGATGAGGTGTCTGGTTCTAAGGTTGGTGTCTTTTTAATAGCATTCAAGGAGTCCAATGACATATTAGCTGAATTAATTCACTACCCGAAGCTCTCCAATGTTACTTGGTTAGGTGCTGAGCCGATGGTTATCACTTTGGACTCTGTTGGATTGGAATCTATTATCACGAATATCAGGTTCATCTCCCCACTCATCACGCCTTTTACCAGTGATCGCCTCAATGCAATCGCTGAGGATTATCAGGCAGAGATCGATGATGTGCTTGATTTCTATGACGCAAGCATCTATGATTCATGCATGGTGCTTGGACACTCGATTCTTGCGGCTGAATCAATTAATGCTTGTATGGTTCGTGAAGTATTACCCGGTGTTGCTGAGGATTACGTTGGCTTGACTGGTCCATGCGGTCTCGATGTTAATGGGGATCTACGGGTCTTCCAGATGGGGTTACACGAGTTAAGCGTTGAACCCTTTCTGAAATGGAAATTAATCGGTTATTACGATTCAAAAAAAGGTTTAGTTAACTGGGAATAAGACAATTGATCTATTGAATTATCTGTTTGCCACTCAAACTCCAAAGAGTCAATGGTGCTGCGATTAAAACAATCACCGAACCCAGTGCCACGAAAGCATCTATATCATATCCAAGCTCGTTTTGTTCCTTTTCCTCAAATGGTATGGTATCTTCTCGCATGGTGTCCTCAGGTTCTGGTATCGTGAAGGATTCCCCTGTTCTTGATCTGGCTAATGCTCCATTGACGCTGAATTTTCCTTGAATACAGCCATAAACCAAGAAATCATAGTCCCCTTCTACCTCCTCAGGTGTGTATAGGAACAGAAATACGTGTTCTCCAACGGAGATTTCTGGTTGGTCCTCGACCCAGACTCCAATATCACCAATTTCTCCACCCTCAATCCTTACCCTTACTGTTGTCTTATTACTGGGTTGTATGAAATTGTCTTCGACTTGGATGATTATGATCCTGTAAATCAGACCCCTCTCTCCCATGTGATTCTCAATTCTTGTAACTGTCCCAAGAACAGCTGCATCGGATTTAGCCCAGAGGGTATCTAAATCTAGTTTGACCATTGCTCCATACACGTTTACAATTGGTATCAGAGCGAATAGAATGAGAAAAGCTACCAGTTTTTTCATCT